>JAAYID010000364.1 GCA_012744285.1 Alcaligenaceae bacterium | reverse complement strand
TTCTTCCATCTAGTGGTTTCCCCTAGCTGTTAAAACGGCCCATTGTAACGAGCCAGGGAAAGCTTGGCTAACCGGTGCCAGGTTGGCGCCTGGGTGGCAGGCGTCAGCCCGCCGGGCGGGGTTTGACTTTCGAGGCCGCCTCACGGGCACGCTGGCGCGCGGTGTCGACATGGGTATCAAAGGCCAGGGCAACCCCCATGCGCCGCTTCTGGAAGCTTTCAGGTTTGCCAAACAGACGGATATCGGTCTGGGGTACGCGCAGGGCGTCATCAATGTGGTCAAAGACAACCCCGGTAGCATCAACACCACCGTAGATAACGGCGCTGGCCCCCGGATTGCGCAGCCGGGTATCAACCGGCAGACCAAGAATGGCGCGTGCGTGCAGTTCGAATTCGTTTTGCCATTGGGTGGTCATGGTGACCATGCCGGTATCGTGCGGGCGCGGGCTGACTTCGCTGAACCAGACCTGTTCACCCTTGACAAACAGCTCGACACCGAACAGCCCTTGCCCGCCCAGATTTCGTGTAATGGCATCCCCAATCGCGTGGGCCTTTGCCAGGGCGTCGGGATGCATGGGGTGAGGTTGCCAGCTTTCGATGTAGTCGCCACTTTGCTGCAAATGGCCGATAGGTTCGCAGAAGTGGGTTTGTGTCGCCCCTTGGGCATCCAGGGCACGCACTGTCAGCAACGTGATTTCATAGTCGAAATCAATAAAGCCTTCAACAATGACGCGACCATGGCTGACGCGGCCACCTGCCATGGCGTGATCCCAGGCAGCGGCGACATCCTGAGGGCCGTCGATTTTGCTTTGCCCTTTGCCTGAACTGCTCATGACCGGTTTTACGACGCAAGGGTAGCCAATGCCGGTGTCGATGGCTTCTTGCAGCTCACGCAGTGAGTCGCAGAATTTGTAGGGGCTGGTGGGCAGCCCCAGGGTTTCTGCCGCAAGACGGCGGATACCTTCCCTGTCCATTGTCAGACGTGCAGCGCGCGCCGTCGGTATGACGCGCACCTTGCCTTCGGCTTCAAGCAGTTCAAGGGCGGGCGTGGCAATGGCCTCGATTTCCGGTACGACCAGGTCAGGTTGCTCGGACTCGATCAGGGCGCGTAACTGCTCCGGGTCAGTCATGACCAGTGTGCGGGCATGATGTGCGACTTGTTGACCCGGGGCGTCGGGATAGCGGTCAGCCGCGATGGTTTCGACGCCCAAGCGTTGCAGGGCAATGATGACCTCTTTGCCAAGCTCGCCCGACCCGAGCAGCAAAACTTTGGTGGCCGATGGGGAAAGGGGGGTGCCGAGCGTCGTCATGGTCGATCCTGTGAACTGTAAAAAATCTGATTTTAGCCCTGAAGACGAGGTGATCGGTGGGCTCCTTGTTGCAGCCTATGAGCCGCTTCTCGATGCGGATGAAGCCATCAGTATTGACGTCTTTATAAGATGCATATAATATACATCTTTAATTGTGGCTTGAGCACTGATGGCAAGGCTGCAATTCATACACCAACGCCGTGTAACCGTATTTCAACTGAAGGCTGTACACAAAATCAGCCACTGGAGTGAGCCACTATGTTGTCGCAACAAGCCCGTCCTTACATTGATGCCAGTGTTCCCGTTCTGCGCGAGCATGGGGTAACCATTACCCGCACGTTTTACAAAAACATGTTCGATGAACACCCCGAGCTGACCAATATCTTCAATATGGGGAATCAGGCCAGTGGTGCGCAGCAGCAGTCATTGGCGTCAGCCGTGTTTGCGTACGCCGCCAACATTGATAATGCGGGGGCGTTGGGGCCTGTCGTCAGCCGGATCGTGCACAAGCATGCCTCGGTAGGTATTACGGCACAGCATTACCCGATTGTGGGTCGTCACCTGCTGGGGGCAATTCAGCAGACCTTGGGCGATGCGGCAACGCCAGATCTGTTGTCGGCCTGGGAAGAAGCGTATGGGCTGTTGGCTAACGCCTTGATCGATGCCGAGCGCCAGCTGTATGACCAGGCGGGGATACAGCCGGGCCAGTTGCGCGACATGCAGGTTGACAGCGTGGTTGATCAAAGTGCCAATGTACGTTCCTTCATTCTGAAGCCGGCTGATGGCCAACCCTTGGCCAGTTTCAAGCCGGGTCAGTACATCAGCGTCGAGGTCAACCTGCCCGATGGCAAGCGGCAGTTGCGTCAGTACAGTTTGTCCGATCGTCCTGGCCTTCCGTACTACCGCATCTCGGTCAAACGTGAAACTGCCGGTGCAGAAACTCCGGCGGGTAGGGTGTCGAACTGGTTGCACGACAACCTTGCAGCGGGAAAAACGTTGCGTATCAGTCCGCCATTCGGCGACTTTACCCCTGATACCGAATCAACCGGGCCAGTGGTTTTGTTGTCAGCCGGTGTGGGTATTACGCCCATGATTTCCGCGCTCAACCAGATTGCCAGCGTACAGCCACAGCGTCGCGTCATTTTTGCACATGCAGCACGCGACAGTGCGCACCACGCGCATCAGCTGGATGTCCGTCAGGCTCAAGCGGTCATGCCTAACCTGAGTGTCGTCAATTTTTACGAAGACCTTGATGCCGCGCATGCGGCCTTGCCGGGCTATCAGGCGGGTCGTATGACGGTGGGTCAGTTGCCCGTCTGGGATCATGCGCAGGCTCCCGTGTACATGTGTGGACCGTTGCCGTTCATGCAACAGCAATGGCGTGATCTGCTTGCACTTGGGGTTCCTGTTGAAAAAATCCATCGTGAGGTCTTTGGCCCCGATATGCTCGACCACCTGATCTGACCCGCTGATTGACGCTGCGACCTGGTGCCGCAGGGCAGTGCAGATGATGCTGTGGCCTATACTCGACGGGGTATAGGCCTTTTTTTCGGGTACACCATGTCGTTCCAGCCTTTTGTGCCGATTTCTTCTGCATCGCAAATTTCCCTTCTGCCAGAGCTCTCGTCAGAACAGTCTCTTGGTTCGCAAGCATGGTTGCTGAAAGGGTATGCCTTGCCCCATGCTGGTGCAATTTTCGAAGCGGTTGCTGACGCACTGGAAGGCTCTCCGTTACGCAAAATGTCAACGGCACGCGGGTGGATGTCGGTTGCCCAAAGTAATTGCGGTGCCTATGGCTGGGTTTCTGACCGCACCGGATATCGCTACGCGACGTCCGACCCCTTGACGGGAACACCTTGGCCGGCCATGCCGCCCGTGTTGTATCAGCTGGCCGTCAATGCGGCGCAACATGTCGGGTTTGGCGCGTTTGATCCGCAAGCGTGCCTGATCAATTATTACGAGCCGGGTAGCCGTATGGGTTTGCATCAGGATCGGGATGAAGCCGATTTGAAAGCCCCCATTGTGTCCGTTTCATTGGGTTTGCCCGCAGTGTTCCAGTTTGGCGGTTTGTGCCGTACCGATCCGGTGCAGAAAGTCGGTCTTGAGCATGGTGATGTGCTGGTGTGGGGTGGGGTTGACCGACTCCGGTTTCATGGCGTCATGACGGTCAAGTCCGCGTCAAGCCCGTTGGCGCACGCGCACCGGTTGAATCTGACCTTTCGCAGGGTGACGTGATTCTGAAAGTGGCACGTTAATTGCTTTGGTGGTGTTGATGCTGTTTTTGTTGTCAAACACTACAAGGAGCAATTCATGTCGTCCCCATTTTTTAAAAAAGCGTTGTGCGGTGCACTGCTGGCTACCGTGGTTGCCACACCGGCCATGGCGCAAACAACACAAACGGATACGACCGCATCTGATTTTTCGTTCAGTGCGAATATGACGCTGGCCAGTCAGTACCGTTATCGGGGCCTGATGCAAACCAATAACAAGCCGGCGATTCAGGGTGGATTTGATTTGACGCATTCCAGCGGTTTTTATATTGGTAACTGGAACTCGAGTATCAGTTGGCTGGGTGACGCAAACGACAATGTTTCGGCACCCGTTGAAATGGATTTTTATGCCGGGTATACCGGCCCGTTGTGGGGTGATGTCACGTTCGATGTCGGGGTGCTGCAATACTACTATCCGGGCAGTTACCCGGGCGGGTTTGTCAGCCCCAATACTACCGAGCTCTATCTGGGGCTGGGTTACGGACCCGTCAGTTTCAAGTATTCACATGCCGTGACCAACCTGTTTGGTTGGGCCGACAGCAAAAACAGTCAGTACTATGATCTTTCGGCCAGTGTGCCCACAGGTGTCTGGGGCCTCAATCTGGATGCGCATGTTGGCTATCAGCGTGTCAGGAATGTGAAAGATGGCAGCTACACAGACTGGTCGCTGGGGGTCAGTAAAACCTGGGGTAACTTCACGGCGTCGTTGATGTACATTGATACGAACGCCGACAAGGCGGTGTATACCAGTACAGCAACGGGTCGCTATCAGGGCAAGGCCGCCGCGTTGTTATCGCTGACGGCGGCCTTTTGATCATCGGGTCAGATGATTGAATCGGGGCAGTTTGACCTGGGCGTGTCTTGCGAGCGCGCCTGGGTGACGACGCATCCGGCCGGCACGTTCTGGGTCAGCCAGACGTTGCCGCCAATGACGCAGCCCTTGCCCAAGGTAACCCGGCCCAGTATGGTGGCCCCTGCGTAAATGACAACATCGTCTTCGACGACCGGATGTCGAGGTAAACCCTTTTGCAACGAGCCATCTTCATCAGTGGGAAAACTTTTGGCACCCAGCGTAACCGCCTGGTAAATACGTACCCGTTCACCAATGATGGTGGTTTCACCAATGACAACACCGGTGCCGTGATCGATAAAGAAGCTCTTGCCAATACTCGCCCCGGGGTGAATATCAATGCCTGTTTCAGCGTGCGCCATTTCAGCAATGATTCGTGCCAGCAGCGGAAGCTTGTTCAGATAAAGTTCGTGAGCAATGCGGTGGTTGATCATGGCTTGCACACCGGGATAGCACAGCAGCACTTCGTCGACTGACTGCGCTGCCGGATCGCCCTGATAGGCGGCCAGCACATCGCTGTCGAGCATGGTACGAATGTAGGGCAGACGCTCGGCCAGGTTTGAAACCGCTGCAAATGCGCGGGCCTCGATCTCGGTGCCATCCAGCGGGTTGTGCCGGTGCTGGTGACGCACTTCAAGCCGGGCTTGCTCCAGCAACGTGTGCAGGGCGCTGTCAATGGTATGCCCGACATAATGGTTTTCACTTTCGTGACGCAAGTCGGTCGGGCCCAGCCGCATCGGAAACAGTGCGCACTTCAGGGCGTCCATGACCCTGGCCAAAGCCTCACGCGAGGGAAGTTCCCTGCCGCCGGGTTCGCGTGAGCGGCCTTGAGACGTACGCCATGCGGTACGGATATCACTAAGAGACTGAACAATCGAGTCGATATTGAAGGACGCCATTTCGGATAACTACGCTCGCAAATAACAGACCGGAATCTTAACACTGGCCCGCAAGGCGGGGGGTAATCGTGCGCCAGCGTGCCTTGATGTGGCGCCACGCCTTTTCATGCAACGGCAACAAGGTAACGTTACAGACGGGTTCAACCAGGGCGGCAAGGCCTCCGGTCATTGCAGACCCCGTCATGGCATACGTCACGCCAAAAGCGACACCCGTGTGCAACATGACCTGGCTGGCTTTTTCGAGAACAATCATGGCTTGGCTCCTGATGACTAGTTGGTTAAATGATAATTAATATCAATTAAAGAGGCCAGTTGATTGTTTTTATCAATGTAATAACGGCGGGCTATCAGGTCAGGGGGCCGTATTGAGTCATGATGGCTGACCGGGCTGGCGTGTATACACACCAGTCCGGTCGCTGAGCGCCGAAGACAGGCGTTTAAAAGACAGGGGCTTAAAACTCTTCCCAGTCGTCTTCTTTTGCCGTGTTACGTGCGGGTTTGGCTGAGTGGCTCAGGTCGGGGCGAAGCAGCTTCTCGTCAGTGTGGCTGCGTGAAGGTGTGTCACCTGGATTTGATGCCGGTGACCCGCTGCGGCCTGTGGCCGTTTCTTTTGGCGACGTTGTTCGCTTCGGAGGCGACGTGCGGGTGGACTTGGGTGTTGCGTTTCCAGAGGGTTTGCTGCCGGCATCGTTGCTTGCGATGGCCTTTACTGCGGTATTGGGCTGGTCCTTGCGCGCTGCCGGTGTAGACCGCGTTGCCTTGGTGCTGCTGGATGGCAGCTGAGCCGGGGTCGATAAGGGCAGCGCAGCAGAGGGCTGGGCACTCTGGGCCGCGGAACCGTGCCCTTTGATTTCACGTGCGGCGACGTCAATATAACCTTGGCCGACATCGAAGACGCTGACGATATCCACCAGGTGGCCAGCCTGCTGCCGCAGACTGTCAGCCGCTGACGCGGATTGCTGGACGAGCGAAGCGTTTTGCTGTGTAACATCACTCAGCTGCAGCACCGCTTCATTGACCTGGTTGATGCCCTGCGTTTGCTCGTGGGTTGCGGCACTGATTTCATTGATCAGGTCTGTAACCTGTTTTACATGGGTCACGATGCCATTCATGGCTGTCCCGGCCTCATCCACCAGCGCCGTGCCCGCGTCAACTTTTTGTACGCTGGAATCGATGAGGTTCTTGATATCTTTTGCTGCAGAGGCACTTTTTTGTGCCAAACCCCGTACTTCACTGGCCACTACTGCAAACCCCCGTCCTTGTTCGCCTGCCCGGGCGGCTTCTACGGCGGCGTTCAGCGCCAGAATGTTGGTCTGGAAGGCGATGCTGTCAATAACCGAGATGATGTCAACAATCTTGCGTGATGACGCGTTGATTTCCTGCATGGTGTTGACGACGTTGTTGACGACTTCACCGCCCTGTACGGCTGCCGCGCTGGCAGTGGATGCCATGTGGGCGGCCTGGCGGGCGACATCGGCATTACTTTTAACGGTGCCGGCAAGTTCTTCCATGGCGGCTGCCGTTTGGGTCAGGTTGGCCGATTGCTGTTCGGTGCGTTGTGAAAGGTCAGTATTACCTGCGGCAATTTGACCCGATCCGGCAGCGATGTGCTCACTGCTGTTGCGCACCTGCATGACGACGTTGCCCAGCGCATCTTGCATTTGTGCCATGGCATGCATGATGCTGTCTTTGGGGGTGTGGCGCGACATGATGGTGTTGTTGAGCTTGCCTTTGGCAATGGCGCCGGCAATCTGGGCCACCTGGTCAGGCTCAGCACCGAGTTGGCGCGTGAAGCCCCGTGTAATCAGCAAGCCCAGCCCGATCGCCATCAAGACGCCCAAACCGGTAAGTCCACCCATGACGACCAGGGCGTTGTGATAAATGCCACGTATTTCTTCGGTTGCCTTCAGGGCCTGGTCTTGCTGGTCATAGAGAATTCGTTTGATCAGGCCTTCCGCTTCGTCGGCCAGCGGGCGCATTTCCTTGAAAATGCGCTCGGTGGTATCGAGGCGTCCGAGGGTTTCAGCGGGCTGTTCACGGACAATGTCCTTGGCGGATTTTTCGAAGGCATTGACGGCGCTGCGTGCTTGTTGAACCGAGCGCTTGTTGTCATCTGTCATGACCGTTCGTTCCAGGTCATCCAGTGCCATTTTGGCTGAAACGAAATGGTTGTCGATTGAAAAGTATTCGGAACGATAGTCGTCTTCCGTGGCCGTGAGCAGGGTCTGGCTAAGGGCACGGCCCGCCGACACCAGTTGGCGATCCGCCTCTGCTGCATGGCGAACGCTGACGAATTTGTTTTCATAGAGCTGGTCCGTCATGCTGCTGATGCGCTGCATGGATTGCATGCCCATAAAACCGATAATGGCTGCAATAGCGGCGACGATCAGGAATCCACCGATCAGTTTTGTTCTGACTTTCAGGTTTTTTGGCCTGCTCATGCTGTCTCCGGAAATGTGTTGTCTTCCGTATCGGAACAACCGACACGGATTTTGATAAAGCCCACTATTCTATTCGTAGCGCTTGCAGTAGTGCAGCCTGATTTGGCACGCTCCTTGGTCGTTGCTTCCCCGTTAAGCCAGGTGTCAGCCTGTTTTAAAGATCCGGTCTTGAAAATGCCTGATGCCTGTCAAAGATTGGGTCAGGCCTGCAGGGTAAACTGGCCGCTGTATTTGCGTTATCTCATGTCAACAGGAAACAACTCAATGTTCACAAAAATTTCTGCGTTGGTTGCGGTCATTGCCTTGACGGGCAGCGGGGCAGCCTTGGCCGCTCATCATGGTCATCATCACGGTCAGGGGGGTGTAGTCGCGCCCGCAACCGATACCACGTCCATGCCGGTCGCAAAGGGTGTCTCGGCGCAAGGGTGCTGGGTTCGCCTGTTGCCTGCGCCTGCGCCATCGGCGGGTTACTTTGTCCTGAAGAACGATTCGCCCAACGCGGTTAACCTTGTCGCTGCGGCTGCGCCGCAAGATTACGGCATGCTGATGGTGCATCAAACCCGTCACGAAAACGGCATGAGCCGTATGGCCATGGTTGACAAGGTTGCTGTCCCTGCCGGTGGTCAGCTTGAGTTCAAACCGGGCGGTTATCACATTATGCTCGAGCAACCCAGGCGCGACGTGACGGTCGGTGAAACAATCCAGGTCGATCTGGCGCTTGAATCGGGTGAAAAGGTTGTTGCCAGCTGCGAGGTCAAGCCGGCGGGTAACATGCCCGGTAAAGGGCATATGGTGCATTAGGCCCTGGCACGCGACAGCAGGCGCTAGTTGTCCAGAAACTCCAGGACTTTTGACAGTAGGCGCTAGTTGTTCAGAAACTCCAGGACTTTTCTGTTGAAGCTCTTGGGGTTTGCCAGGTTCATGCCATGCGAAGCCATGGCAATCGTATCACGACGGGCTTGCCCGATATGTTTTTCCAGCATGTCCATGATCTGGCTGTAGCGAGGCGGGCTTTGTTGCCCGCCCAGTAACAGCACCGGGCATTTGATGGCTGAAAACGGTTGTGGGTCGTGGTCTGCGTCTGCTTCATGGGCTTGCGACAACAGCGTGCGCGCGTTATCGCGAACCATGCTCTTGAACCAGCCGGTCATTCGTCGCCATGTGTCTGCGCCGCTGACAGCGTCAATAAACGTGGCCAGACCGTCTTCATCGTTTCCGAGCGAAATAGCCTCGGCAGCCTTGAGCAGAAACTCGCGGTTATGACCGACACCGGCAAGGTTCATGCCCGGATCGGCCAGCACCAGAGCCCGAACGGCATCGGGTGCCTGCAAGGCGATTTCCAGGGCCACATGCGCGCCTCGTGAATGTCCAATCACATTGACCGGCTGGTCCGGATGTGTTGCCTGGATCAGTTCGATCAGGTCTGCGGCGTGCTGCCCGACCGAGAAGCGTTTGTCGGGCGCAGACGTCAATGACGCATTGGGCCAGTAGCCCCGCAGGCTGGGGGCGAGTATCTTGCCGTATTCACCCAGGGCCGCCATTTGCCAACGCCAATACCGGTAGTCGCACAGTGAACCGTGTACCAGCAGTGTGGTTTGGCCAAACCCATAGTCCAAAAATGACAGTGACGTGCTGTCATTGAGTGTGAACAGACTTTCGGGTAAATCGAGTGCCGGCATGGGTTACTGAAGCAGAGTCAGGCGGTCTTGCGCCGTTCTGGCGGCTTTGCTTTGCGGATAGTTTTTGACAATGGATTGCAGACTGGTTTTTGCCCCTGCAAGGTCATTGAGTTCGATCTGCGCTGCGGCAACGATCAGCAGGGCATCAGGTGCGCGTTCGCTGTCGGGGTGGTTTTGTACCAAGGTTTGCAGTGCCGGAATGGTGGCCTTGAAGTCTTTTGCGGCGTACAGACTGCTGCCCTGGTAGAAACCGGCTTCGGCGGCGAGTTCACTGCCGGGGTATTGGGTCAGGAACGTCCGGAAACCATCGGCGGCTTCTTTGTATTTGCCTTCACGGAATTTCGCCATGGGGGCGTTGAAGGCCATTTGTTCTTGCGGGTTGCTGACCTGTGTGGCAGCATTTTGCCCCAGCGTGTTGCCATTCTTGAGATCAAGCTCGAAACGCATCCGTTCGATTTCACCTCGCATGTTGGTCACTTCGCTGCGCAGTGTGTCAAGCTGGTCTGCCAGCAGCAGGCGCGCCTGGCGATTTTGTTCGGTCAGGTTGCGAACTTGCTCGCGTAATTCCAGGATGGCACGACGAGCCTCGTCGTCGGCGAAGGCCTGGGCCGGGGCCGCAGCGGTCAGTGTGGCCATCAGCATGGCGGGCAGGGCAAGGCGGCGCAGCAGGGGTGCAGTTGCTTTCATACGGAATCCCATTCAAATGAAAACGCCGCAGCGGTGACCCGCCACGGCGTTCAGGCACAGCAGATTATGCCAAAAAATCAACGCTGGTAGTTGATGTCTGCGCGACGGTTTTCGGCGTAGTCGGCTTCGGTATTGCCAAACGCTTTTGGACGCTCTTTACCAAAGCTGATGGTTTCGATCTGGTCGGGGCGAACACCCATCAAAGTCATCATGCGGGCTACCGCGTCGGAACGACGCTGACCCAGGGCCAGGTTGTATTCCGCACCGCCGCGGGCGTCGGCGTTACCTTCAATGCGAATGCGCTGCTGGCTGTTGCTGGTCAGGTATGACGAGTGCATCTCAACAACGCTGCGGTACTGCTCAGGTACGGTGTAGCTGTCAAACTCGAAGTACACCGAGCGTTGCTGGGCCAGCGGGCTTTGCGGGTTGAACGGATCCATGACCATACCGGTTGTGCCACCGGTACCAGTGCCGGTACCACTACCGGCCTGCTGGTCTAGCGGTACAGAGCTGCAAGCTGCCAGAGCGGCAGTCAGGGCAGCAACACTTAACGTCTTGGTAATGCGCGAGCTCATTTAAGTTCCTTTAGAAAAAGCATCACACTGAAAAATGGGCTGGGAAAAACTATTCGGTAAACGGGCCCCAGGTCGGTTCGCGGACTTTGCCATCAAGCGTGGAAAGCGTTTGTCGAACCCGGCCATCAATTGAAACAACAGCAAGAACGCCCCGGCCACCCTGGACGGCGCTGTATAGCACCTGCATGCCGTTTGGAGCGAAACTGGGCGATTGGTCGTCAGGACCGGCGGTCAGCAGCTGTTCCGCACCTGTCGTCATATTTTGCAGTGCAATACGGTAAGCACCGTCTCTACGGGTAACGTACACCAAACTGCCATCGTCGGGCGACAGCGCTGGTGAGATGTTGTAACTTCCGTTAAAAGTTATACGACGTGCCTCGCCACCGGCAACCGGTACGCGGTAGATTTGCGGGTTGCCACTGCGATCACTCGTAAATACGATAGACGCGCCATCTGCCGAAAAGTGTGGTTCGGTGTCAATCAGTGGCGAACGCATGACCCGGCGTAAACCCGATCCGTCATCATTGATGATATAGATTTGCGAGATGCCGTCACGCGACAAGGCGATGGCCAGCTGGTTTCCGGCGGGCGACCAGGCCGGCGCACTATTGTTACCCTTGAAATTGGCCAGCGGCAGGCGTTGTCCGGTTGCCAGCGTCTGGACATAGACAACAGGTTTCCCAAGCTCAAAGCTGACGTAGGCCAGCTTCTTGCCGTCGGGTGACCAGGCGGGTGAAATGATGGAGTGTTTCGAGCGCAGCATGACTTGCGGGTTTTGGCCGTCGGCGTCTGCAATTTGTAACTCATAGACGTCGCCTTTTTGCACGACATAGGCCAGTCGTGTTGAAAAAACGCCACGAACGCCAGTGATCTTTTCATAGATACGGTCGGCAATACGGTGCGCAATACGGCGCAATTCACGCTCGTTGCCAGCAAAGGCGACACCATCAAGTTCGGTTTTACGGACGGTGTCGGCAAGGCGGTACGTTACGGTGTACTGTCCGCCGGCCTCTGTGATGGAACCGTATGCCATGAAGTCGGCACCCCGGGTACGCCATTCGTCGTGAGCGAGTGGGCTGTCTGCGCCCATCGAGGCACCGGTTGCATTGATCAGGCTGAATTGTCCCGAACGCGTCAGGTCGGCCCGGATGACTTCCGCGACGTTCTGGCCTTGTGGACTGCCCTGGAAATTGGCAACGGCAATCGGATACTGCGTGGCGCCAACACCTGAAATATCGACGCGAAGTTGTGCGCCAGCCGGTGCGGCCAGGGTCAGGCTGGCGAGTAAAGCCAGTCCGCACGCCTGTAATCGCCGGAAGCTCCTTGCGACAGTGTTTGCGAAGGTGACACGAGTCATTTCGACTATCTCCTGTGGGTCGTGCTATTGATCATACATATAGTAGTAACCGTCGATATACGGCGGATACTTGCCCGAAGGCGGCCTTGGGAATGGGTCGCAACCACGCACCCCGTTTTCAACGGCGCGGTCGAAGCCCTGGATGCCTGAGGAGCGGCGGATTTCGACCTCACGTACGCGACCTTCAGGGCTGAGCATAACGCGGAATTGAACCGTTGGGTTGGCCCCTGCCCGGGGCGGTATCGGGTAGGTGACGCGCGGTTTGACGCAGGCTCTGACCAAGGCGCCATACCCGCTGTCGTTACCACCGCCACCGGCCTGATTGCGATCTGCCGTACCCCCCGGAATGCCGGCTGCGCCCAGTGCATCACCACGCATGGCCTGACGGATGGCATCGCGTTTGGCTGCGTCTTCTTTGGCCTTTTTCTCTGCAGCGGCCTTTTTGGCCGCGTCTTCCTTGGCTTTCTTCTCGGCAGCGGCTTTTTTCGCAGCCTCTTCTTTGGCTTTGCGTTCAGCGTCTTCTTTTGCTTTTTGCTCAGCCGCCTTACGTGCGGCTTCTTCTTTCGCCTTGCGTTGTGCTTCTTCCTTGGCTTTTTGTTCTGCGGCTTTGCGCTCAGCGTCTTCTTTCGCTTTGCGTTCAGCCTCTTCTTTGGCTTTCTTCTCGGCAGCAGCCTTCTTGGCGGCCTCTTCCTTGACTTTGCGTTCGGCTTCCTGGCGGGCCAGTAATTCTCGACGTTGCTGCTCTTCTTTCTCGAGGCGTGCTTTTTCAAGCGCAATCTCGGGATCGATTTGCGGCTGTGGTTCGGGTGAGGGAGCCGGTGCTACAGGAGCCGGTGGCTCGGGTGCCGGAGGTGGTTCCGGAGCAGGTAAGGGCTCAGGTTCAGGTTCGGGAGCGGGAGTTCTCTCGGGTTCGGGTGTCGGTTCGGGAACAGGTGCGGGTTCGGGAGCGTCTTCGACAGAGGCCTCTTCTTGCGGCTCTTGGACCGCGTTCGGGGAAACGCCATCGGCCCACAGCTCGACCTGTACCGGCGCGGGCGTACGTGGCGCGGATGTCAACATGCCGACCAGCAATACGAGTACCAGTGCCAAGTGCGCTGAAATGGCGAAAATGAAACCGCGACGCTCGTCGAGTTGTTCTGGCGATTGGTGCACTGACCGGGACCCAAACCACTTCATCATGAGTGTGCTGTCATTTGCGTGAGATGTCGCTGGTGCCGCTCTGGTCAACCAGAAGGCCCAGACGGGTGATGCCGCTGCTACGTAACTTGTCCATGATTTCCATGACTTTCTCGTAGGGCACTTTGCCATCGGCGGCGATGACGACCGGCGTCTCGACAGTAATGCGTGCGCGTACTGTGTCGATCAGTGCGTCAGGCGCCACGGGTTCAAACTCAGCGCCGGCACTGCGCGAGCGCAAGGAAAGAGCGCCTTTTTCATCGATTTGAACCTCGAGCGGTTGAGCAGGGACTTCGGCGGCCTGACCAACGGTAGGAAGCTCGATGAGGCCTGGGGTAATCATGGGCGCGGTCACCATGAAGATAACCAGCAGAACGAGCATGACGTCGATGTAGGGCACTACGTTGATTTCGTTCTTGAGCTTGCGCCCTGAGCGCCCCGAGTGACTGCGATTTGAAGGCATCAGCGCACCTGGCGTTGCAGAATATTAAGGAACTCGTCAATGAAACTGTCGAACCGGATTGACAGACGGTCGATCTCGTTGGTGTAGCGGTTGTACGCGACAACCGCAGGGATCGCCGCGAACAGCCCGATGGCAGTAGCGATCAGGGCTTCGGCAATCCCGGGGGCGACGGCGGCCAACGTGGCTTGTTGCATGCCTGACAGCCCGAGAAAGGCGTGCATGATGCCCCAAACTGTGCCAAGAAGCCCAATGTATGGGCTGACAGACCCGGCCGAGGCCAAAAAGTTCAAATGTGACTCCAGGCTGTCCATTTCGCGCTGGTAGGTTGCTCGCATGGCTCTGCGTGGACCATCCAGCAGGGCATCGCCGCTGCCACTGACACGTCGTGCCTTGATGAACTCAGTCATGCCTGCGTCAAAGATGCGAGCCAGCGCGCCATAGTCGGCGGGGCTTGCAGATACCGATTTTTGCAAGGCTGTCAGATCGCCGCCCGCCCAGAAGTCATCTTCAAAAAGGCGGGTTTGTTCATGTGCCCGTTTCAGTGC
>JAAYID010000363.1 GCA_012744285.1 Alcaligenaceae bacterium | reverse complement strand
TCGCAACGTCCCAGCAAACCAACATCGCGAACGGGGCTCGCCCCGATGCAGTCTCACAGGCGGCCGAAGCCGCCAAGCTTGATCCGCTCCAGAATCCGGTAAGCCGCGAACCGCGTGAAAATGTCGACCGTGCACAGCTTCAGAATGAACAACAGGTTCGACAAGCCATTGAGCGCGGCAAACTGGATGCCCAGAAAGGGCTGCTTAAAGGCACCCGTGAAGGCCCCAACACAACCACAACGCCCTCTGCGCCGACCACATTAGGTAATGCAGCGCGCACCATTTTGTCTTTACTGACGACGTTCCCGCAACAACCTGCGCCAGTCCAGGGTCGTCAACCGCTTGTCTCGCCATTCGGCGAAGGCAAACAAAACACAGCCACTCAAAACCAGAACGCCCCTTCAGGCACGGCCTCCGGTTCCGGCAGCAGCCCGGCCGCCTCAACCGCTTCTGCAGCCAACCCGGGCAGTGCCACAAGCACCGGCAACCCGGCCGGGCAAACTGGACAAGCCGGTGGCTCACAAGGCAGCACTAACGCTACAGCGAACAGTCAGGGAAGCACACAGGCCACTGCAAACGCCCAAGGCAATCCGATCATTTCAATGGCCATGACCGCACAGCGCACGTCACCTCAAGCGTTCATGCAAGCTTTGGGCAATGCCCTGCAAAGCAGCGGGTTGTTTTACGAATCGCATTTGGCCGATCTTGCATTCGGCAAGACCCAGGCCCAGACTGTGCGTCAGGAACCCCAAGCCCAGCTGCACCTGGCGGCACAAGCACGCCCGGCTCAACCACCAGCTGCCACCGATGCCACGCTACAAAACAACACGGTCACGTCACGTGCCGAACCTGCAGGCGGGCCATCAGCAAGTTCGGGCAGCACCCAGGCATCCGCAAACGCACCCGGCACAGGCGCGCAAACGGCAGCACAGCCTGGGGCCAGCGCCACAACGCTGGCCGGCCTTCACCCTGAAAGCCACCTGATGGTTCGCCAGCAGCTTGAAGTCCTGGCCAATCAAACCGTGGCGTGGCGAGGCGAGGCCTGGCCGGATGCAAAAATGGATTGGGAAATACAACGGCGCGAGCCCGACCACGATGCCGACCCTGAATCACAAACGCATTGGGCGACACGCCTGAAGTTGCAACTGCCGCACCTGGGCGAAATCGATGTCCGTATCAATCTGGTCGACAACCGGGTGCTGTTGCACGCGGTAGCCCCCCAGTCGGCGCAAACCCTGTCAGAACACCGCGATATGCTGCGCAGCAGTTTCGACGCTTCTGGCCTGACCTTAAGCCAGTTCGTTATCGACCGTACCGCTGCTGCAAAAGACAATCATGACTAAATCTGGTGTCTCTGATGAATAAACCCGGCGTCTCTGACCTGCATCGCAATCGCCCGAGTGCTGTCGCGATCAAGTACGACCAGACTGACTCGGCCCCACGGGTTGTCGCAAAGGGGTACGGCTCTTTAGCCGAACGCATCATCAAAACAGCCAAAGAAAACGATTTGTACGTTCACGAATCGCCCGAGCTGGTCGGGCTGTTGATGCAAGTTGACCTGGATCAGCATATACCGCCGGAACTGTATCAGGCGGTGGCTGAACTTCTGGCCTGGTTATACATGCTGGAATCGCGCCAGGATGAACTGCCAGCCGAATTGGGCCCGGTCATCTGAAAGGCTTGAAAACATCTGACGGGATTAAATAGCAACCCCGGAATATCGAGTTGCCTGCGACCTGACGCACAAACGCGCAGACACACGATCAGATTGGCATGCTGGCAATTTCCTGATAGGCCGCAACCAGACGATTGCGCACTTGCACCGTGGCCTGGAAAGCAATACTGGCTTTCTGCATATCAATCATGACATCGTTCAGCGAAACGTTGGGGTCACCCAGCTGGAACGAGCGCGCCTGCGCCGCCGATGCATTCTGCATTTCAGCCACTTGCTGAATAGAACGTTGCAACTCTGCCGCAAACCCGCCCGGCTCGGCCAGAGACACCTTGTCGGTAACCGAACGCCCCCCTGCCGCTTCGGCGACAGAACGCAGTTGGCCCAAAATATCTTGCAGCCCTGAAATTTGCTCAATTGCCATGAAACCAGACACTTATAAAAAAGGGTTTGTGCCAAACAGAAAAACCAAATAATACTTCAGGATGCTACTATACGTCTCGATTTAACCCCGCGAGGCGGGTAATAACCCTTGACTTTCCAGATACTCCTGCCCTTTCAGAGT
>JAAYID010000362.1 GCA_012744285.1 Alcaligenaceae bacterium | reverse complement strand
CTGCCACTCTTTATCGGCCAGACCTACAACCACGGCAAACGGCATGTTTTCAATTTTTCGAATACTGTACAAACGCGGTACGCCGTCAACCGGTGACGTCAGGCGCTGAGAGCGAATTGTCTCATCCGACGCCAGGAACGCTTTGACCACAGGATCAACAACCACCTTGCCCAACGCCGATGGCACCGCCGGCTTGCGTGCCAGCAACGTCATATTGCGGTCGACAATCGCCACAATGCCGGCCGCGCTGGTCGAAATACCGTCAATCCAGTTTGAGAAGAAGTCCAGGCTGACACCAATGCCGGCCAGCCCGGTAAACCCTTCACCCGGAAACCGGCGAGCCTGGATCACCATGGGCTGCCCGTTGTTGCTGATGAACATATTGGACACATACGTCTGCATGCCCGGAGTCGTCATGGGCACACGACACCACTCGCGATCACTGGCGTCATACCCGACACGCGCCAAAGTATGCGTCACAATGCAATGCCCGTTGTTCAGGCCGACCCCAATCGCATTGGGAAACGTCTTGCGCTTGGCGTCTATGTAACGGGTAATTTCAGCATGGGCAGCCGGGTCGGTTGCCGGAAACTCAAGTGCCGACACAGGCACAGTGGAAACGATGTCGCGCAGAATATAGTCGGCAGCAACAAACGCACCTTTCATCCATTCGCCAATCAGGAAATTGGTGTTTTCAATTTGCAGCCGGGCTTCTTTTTCTTGCTGAACGAGCGCTTGTTTAAGGTCATACGCCGCCACCCCCGCCAGAGTCAGGCAAAAGGAAATGCAAAGCACAAGGCTTTTACTTCGCTCGCTCAAGACTTTTCCTTTGAATAAAAAATACAACAATACTGCCTTTACCCCGAGCAAAAAACAGCGTGTGCAAAATTTAATGTAGTTTAAGGTTCAGCTGCAAGAGCATGCTACAACAGCCTGATCTCTTTTCCGGTTAAGCCCTGTTCCTGGCAAGTCAAGTAAATGCGTTTGCGATTGCGATTTCAGCTGTTGGCAGTAGTATTGTTTCTTGTAACTGCAGTACCCGTGTGGTTTGCTGTACGCAGCATGGCTGAAACCATTGTTACCCAATGGGCCATCCGCTACGCAGAAAAACAGGTTCTTTACGACAAGTCGCGACTACTGCAGCCCATTATGCGTGAAGTAGCGTTGTCTCGTCAGATGGCAGACTCCAGTATTTTGAAAGACTGGGCCCGCGACCCTGACAACCCGCATAAAACCCGGCTGGCCATGGCCGAACTGGAACGTTTTCGCAGGCATTTTCAGGATCAAAACTATTTTCTGGCCCTGCTGTCCAACGGCAAATATTTTCACAACAACCAAGAAAACGATTTTGCGACCAACCCCTGGCGCTACACCCTTGATCCTGCACTTGCCAAAGACGCCTGGTTCTACAACCTGATCGAACAAGGGCGCCAAACCCACATCAACGTCAACCCCGATCCCGAACTGGGGCTGACCAAACTGTGGATCGATGTACTGCTAAGCGATGAACAAGGTGTGCTGGGAGTGGTTGGCACCGGACTTAACCTGGCGTCGTTTACAGAAAACGTCGTTGGCCTGAACGCACCAGGCATCACCAACCTGATCATCAACCACAATGGCGCCATACAGGTGCATCGCAATCATGACCTGATTGACTTCGGATCGATCAACAAAGCGCCCGGCGAGAGCAATACCATCGACCTGATTCTTACCCGGGAGTCCGATCGCAGGGCTATTGATGCTGCCATGGCAGCACTGCCACATCAACCCGATCAGGTCATCACCACATTTGTGCACGTTGATGGACGCCGCCACCTTGCCGGCATTGCCTATTTGGCAGAAATTGACTGGTACGAAATCACCTTGCTTGACCTTGAGGTTATCCTGCCATTAAGCGAATTTTCGGGCATTCTGATTGTGTATGGCCTGGCGCTGTTGCTGACGCTGCTTACATTCAATCATGCGCTCAACACATTCGTACTTTCACCTCTGGCAAAGCTGAATGATGCCGTTACTGCCGTGGCCAATGGTCAGACCGTACCCACAGATTTGCAATACATCGGCTCGGGCGAAATCGGCCGCCTGCTGCGGCACTTCACGGAAATGGCCGCTACAGTTGCCGAATCCAGAAACACACTTGAAAACAGGGTACAAGAGCGCACTCTGGCTCTTGAACTACTGACCCGAACCGACCCTTTGACCGGGTTGCTCAATCGCCGCGGCATGACCGAGCGAATGCAGGAAGAACTGGAGCGTGCCCGACGGGAAAATTATCAGATCGGCATCCTTTGGCTTGATATGGATGGCTTCAAAGAGATCAACGACCGCCAAGGCCACCCGGCAGGCGACGAAGCGCTTAAACACCTTGCCGGCATAATCAAAGCCGCCCTGCGGTCGTATGATCTCGCGTCACGCTGGGGGGGCGACGAGTTCTTGATCATGATGTCACCTGCAGATGCCGAACAACTTCAAACACTTGCCGATCGCATCATGAACACATTGCGCAAATGCGCCAGCGTGAACGACCTGCAGGGCCGTCCAGTCAGGCTGAGCGTCAGCATTGGAGGCTGCCTGTCTGAAAGCGAAGAGTCACTTGACAGCCTGTTGCACCGTGGCGATGCAGCCTTGTATAAGGCCAAGGCCGCCGGCCGGGACTGCTATCGGCTGCATGCGGGGTAACAGCTGCAAGCCGTGTACGTTACCCGCTTGATTACCCGATTGCCACCGTACCCCGGCGCATGCAAACGGATACAAAAAACCCGCTATGTCAGTAAACATGCGGGCCTTGAGAATTTTTTAATATGCTTTCACGGATGAAAAACCGCAAAATGGTATAACTGGCGGACAGAGGGGGATTCGAACCCCCGATACGCTATTCACGTAT
>JAAYID010000361.1 GCA_012744285.1 Alcaligenaceae bacterium | reverse complement strand
GTCAAGCAGTAAAAGGCGCGGCTGCGTGGCCAAGGCCCGCGCGATGGCCACGCGTTGGCGCTCACCGCCCGACAAACTATCGGGTCGACGGTCAAGCAAGTGCCCGATCCCCAGCAGTGCTATCGCCTCAGTCAGTACCTGACCAGAGTTCGGGGCGGGTCGACGTTTGATGCCGTACTCAAGGTTGTCTTTGACGCTCAGGTGATTGAACAGACTGGCCTCCTGGAAAACGTAACCCAGGGGGCGGCGCCAGGTCGGCCTGTTGATGTTTTGACGGTCGTCGTGCCAGATCTCGCCATTGATGATGATGGTGGCTGAGGCGGGTGTTTCAAGTCCGGCCACGCAGCGCAGCAGGCTTGTTTTGCCTGACCCGGAGGCCCCAAACAGTACAGTGATGCCTGAACCGGGCAGGGTCAGGTCGACATTCAGGGTAAAGCCGGCCCGGGGAAGTGTCAGGGCAACAGCAAGGGTATCGGCGTGGTTTTTGGCCATGGCGTTTTTTCTGAGGTTGTGACATTCGGCAAAGCCCGGTGCGCCCGCCGGGCGAAAGCGTGTCTACAGCAGACGAGCCGGTTGGCGCCGCAGTGCGGCCAGTGCCAGCAGTACGGCAAAAGAGAATACCAGCATGCTGGCGGCCAACCAGTGGGCCTGCGGGTAGTCCATGGCTTCAACGTACCCGTAAATCTGGGTTGAGATGACACGGGTCTGGCCAGGAATGTTGCCCCCAATCATCAGGACAACGCCGAACTCGCCGACGGTGTGGGCAAAGCTCAGGATGGCCGCTGTCAGGATGCCGCTGCGAGCTTGCGGAATGGCGACCGTGAAGAATGCGTTCAGCGGGCTGGCCCCAAGGGTGGCGGCAGCTTCCATCGGGCGTCGGCCCATGGCTTCGAAAGCGTTGTGAACCGGTTGTACAGCAAAGGGTAATGAAAAAATGACGGAGCCGATGACCAGGCCTGTGAACGTGAAAGAAAAAATTCCCCAACCCATGGCTTGGGTGAACTGCCCCAGCGGGCCATTGGGCCCCATGGCGATCAGCAGATAAAAACCCAATACCGATGGGGGTAAAACCAGGGGTAGCGTGACCAACGCATGCACGGGAGCATGCAACCGCGAACGTGTCTGTGCCAGCCACCAGGCCAGCGGTATGGCGATGACAAGCAACACCACGGTGCTGATTGTGGCAAGCTCAAGCGTCAGCCCGATGGCTTGAAGGGATGCCTGGGAAAGGGTCATGGGTGAGCTGTTGCAGTGTCGATGCCGTAGCCGAAGCTTTTAATGATACCCAAGGCTTCAGTGCCGTGCAGCCATTTGACCAGTGCGCGGGCGGCCTGATTGTCTTTGGCCCGGTTGAGTATCACCATGTCCTGACGCAAGGGGGTATACAGGTGCTGCGGAATGACCCAGTGTGACCCGGCCGCCTCTTTGCCAAGACTTGCGACCTGGGAGCCCGCGACAAAGCCCAACGCTGCGTTTTCGGTAACGACGAACTGCCAAGCCTGGCCGATGCTTTCCCCGTAGACAAACTTCGGTTCAAGGGTCTTGGCCAGCCCGAGGGCTTCAAGGGTTTGCAAGGCGGCCTTGCCGTAGGGGGCCAGCTTTGGGTCTGCCAGGGCGATCTTGCTGAAATCCCCCTTTTTCAGGACTTCACCCTGATTGTCGACCAGACTCGGGTTTTGACTATAGAGCATCAAGGTACCTATCGCGTAGGTCTGGCGCGACTCTGCCAGGGCCAGCCCTTCGTTCACCAGTTTCTCGGGTGTGGTGGTATCGGCGGCCAGCAGTACATCGAAGGGCGCACCGTTCTGGATCTGGGCGTAAAAGCGCCCGGTCGAGCCAACCGCGATCTGGAGGGTATGACCGGTTGCGGCTTCAAAACCTGACGCGATTTTTTGCATGGGCGCACTGAAATTGGCAGCAACGGCGACCGCCAGGGTGTCGGCGCTGGCGGCCTGAGGAACCAGCGCAACCAGGCTGGCGCCGATCGTGAGCATAGAAAGCAGTTTTTTCATGAAATCCTCGCTATTCCAAAAATGAATAGCGAATCGTATCACGATACTATAGGCGTTGTTCCAATCAGGAATAACGTATTTCACCGGAAATCAGGCCGTGACTTTTCTACCTTTTGATGAGCTGCTGGGGTTTGAGGCCAGCGACAAACGTCTGGATATTTTGCGACGGGTGGGCGAGGCTGGCTCCATTTCAAAAGCGGCACGTTCAGCCGGCGTGAGCTATAAGGCGGCGTGGCAGGCTATAGAAACGTTGACGAATCTGGCAGGTACGCCATTGATCAATACGGCCGTTGGCGGTAGTGGTGGAGGAGGGGCGGTCTTGACGTCTGCCGGTCAGAAATTGCTGGTTGTGGCCGCTGCATTTGCACAGGCACGTCAGCAATTACTGGCACAATTGGCCGAATCAACCGATACCGAGGTTGCCGGTGTGACATCGGCGGTGGTTGCCGCAGGGTTGCGCACCAGCATGCGCAATCAGTTCCCCTGTGTTGTCGATGGTGTGGCTATCGAAGCGGGACACGTTACTGTGACTCTAAGGTTGTCTGATACAACCGTTTTTTGTGCGCGAGTCACGCAAGAAAGTGCAGAGCTGTTGGGTTTATGTCCCGGAAGGCCGGTGCTTGCCTTGTTCAAGGCCACGGCGGTCCGTATAAACCCTTCCCCGGCGGAGGCCTTGGCGAAAGATCCGGGCATCAATTTGTTCTACGGTGAGGTTCGCCGAAGCGCTGCAGGGGCAGGTGCGGAAGTCGGCCTGATGCTGCCGGCCGGTATTCATCTGACGGGGTTTGTTGCGGAACAGACAACGTTGAGCACGGGTGATGCGGCGGTAGCGTCGGTTAGCCCGGCCGCTGTTGTCATCGCGGTGACAGGGCAGGGTCTTGCGCTAATATGACGGCAATTGTTCTACACAATTTTTTCTTGCCGAGAACACAGATCACCTGACGGCGCACTTATTTACATGCAAACACTGAAACTGTCTGACCTTATTGCCCTGGGCTTCATGACCTTCGCCCTGTTTCTGGG
>JAAYID010000360.1 GCA_012744285.1 Alcaligenaceae bacterium | reverse complement strand
TTGCTGCTGAACTGAAAACCCCGGGTTTTCTGGATTATTTCCTGATCGGCGAGCACGTTCGCCGTTTTCTTGATCCCGGTTGGGCCGGAGATCGCTACGGGACCGCTCATCAGGCGGCCTATGGCACGATCTGGTATTACTGGCTTCAGGCTACGTTTCCGTGGGGGGGCTACGCCCTGGTTATGTTGCTGCTGCAACTGACTTGCGCATCAAAGCGTCGTACGCTTGCCCGGCAGTTTTGCGATCAACGCGTTGTTTACCTGTTGGGCTGGGCTGTCTTTACGCCTTTGTTTTTCACGATTTCCGGTAACGTTTTGTGGACGTATGTGTTGCCGGCATTGCCTGCATTCAGTGTTCTGGTGGCCTTGACCCTGAAACGTCCGGGGTCGTCGGGTGTCCGTTATGGGACAGGGTTTCTGGTGTACGTTGCGCCGTTGGTTGCCGCCGTGCTGATGTTCTGGATGCAGGCGGATCCGGGGCGATTGAAAACGGAAAAATGGCTGGTTGAGTATGTGCAGCAGCATCGTGACGCCGGCCAGCCACTGTATTATCTTGACGATCTGCCGTTTTCTGCCCGGTTTTATTCCCAGGAGGAGGCAACCCGTGTCACCCGCGACGATGTCTCTGCACGTGTAGAGGGCGGTAACGAGTTTTGGCTGGCGGTTCCCAAGGGTTATCCTCCGGTTCCTGAGTTGTCGGGTGTTGCGGTAAAAGTGTTTGAAAGCCGGCATTTTGATTTGCTGCGCGTCACGCCTGCGGCTGGCAAGGCTGCCACAGCGGCCGCGCCCCTCGCCCAATCCCGATCCATCCAATGAATACAGCCCCCTTGCGATTACTTGTTGTTGAGGACCATAAGGCACTGGCCGAAAACCTTTTCGAATTTTTTTCAGGTTCGTCGCGCTATGTACTGGATTTTGCCTCTGATGGCTTGACGGCTTTGCACCTGATGGCCAGTCAGACGTATGACGTCATCATTCTGGATGTCATGCTGCCGGGGGTTTCGGGGTTTGAACTTTGCCGCCGCTTGCGCCACGACCTTGACAGCACGACGCCGGTCATCATGATGACGGCCAAAGACCAGTTGCCTGACAAAGAGCAGGGCTTTGGTGCGGGGGCCGACGACTATCTGGTTAAACCTTTCAATCTGAAAGAGTTGCAGCTTCGGGTTGACGCGTTGGCGCGGCGACGCGAAGGGGGGCACACAACCGCAGTGCAGATCCCGGGGTTGTCCTTCGATCCGGGGCGACTGCGCGTCAGCGTACCCGGCCATGCGGCCCTGGAATTGTCGGGCACTGCAGCCAAAATTTTTGAGGCGCTGGTGCGGGGGTATCCTGACTTTGTCTCGTACGAGCGCTTGTCTGACGTCTGGGGTGAGCGCGAAGTTGATCGCCATACCCTGCGAACGCACGTCTATGCGTTGCGCAAGGTGTTGCAGGATCATTTCGGGCTGACGCTGATCAAAACCTTGCACGGACGCGGCTACTGCCTGCGGTCGCCACAGGAATCCGCTTCATGAGGTCAATCGCCCATCGTATTTATCGTGTCACGATTCTGGTCAGCCTGGTGTCGGTGGTCACCATGCTGGCGGGAACGTTGCTGGTCAATGAAGACCTCGAAAATACCTTGCTCGGGGTCGAAATGGTCGAAGAGCGTGATTACTTC
>JAAYID010000359.1 GCA_012744285.1 Alcaligenaceae bacterium | reverse complement strand
GGGTTGGTCGTCAGTCAGGTCCTGACGCTGTACACCACCCCGGTGGTTTATTTGTATCTTGATCGTTTGCGTCATTGGGTGGCCCGACGGCGGGCCAGCCGTCAATCGTCCTGAAAGGTAATCCGTGTATGGCAAACCCGGAACGTGGTTTTCGTGTAGTGGCATCGTGTCTGGCGGCCCTGGCTCTGGCCGCGTGTGCGGTTGGTCCTGACTATCAGCGGCCGGCCATCGAGGTGGGTACGCAGTATCGCCAGGTCGAGGGCTGGGTACAGACGGGCACGTCAATGCCTGCCGTGCGTGCCGACTGGTGGGCCGTGTTCAATGACCCGGTGCTTGATGCGCTGATGCGTGAGGCGCTGGAGTCGAATCAGACCATTGCGCGCGCCTGGGCCCAGTACCGTCAGGCAGCGGCGTTGCTGGCGGCCAGTAGAGCCGAATTTTTCCCGTTTGCGGGGCTTGGGGCAGATGTCACGCGGTCACGGTCGGGTCAGGCCGAACCCCGGCGTGAATACAGTATCAGCGGTAATGTCAGCTGGGAGGTTGACCTGTGGGGGCGCATTCGTCGCGGTGCCGAGGCCGATCAGGCGCAAGTGGCGGCTTCACACGCCGATCTGGCCGCCACGCGGTTAAGCGTGCAATCGACCCTGGCCCAGACCTACTTCCAGATCCGGGCCAACGATGCCGGGCAACGTCTTCTGGAGCAGACGCTGGCGGCCTATCAGCGTTCGCTTGAGATCACCCGTAATCGTTACGCGGCAGGGGTGGTGTCTCAGCTGGATGTATCGTCGGCTCAGGCGCAGCTTGAAAACACCGCTACCCAGATGCTGGCCCTGCAGCGGCAGCGGGCACAGCTGGAAAATGCGCTGGCGGTGTTGCTGGGCAAGGCGCCGTCTCAATTTCGTCTGGACGAAGTCCGTGTCGCCATTGATGTACCTGTGATTCCGGCGGGTTTGCCCTCGCAGTTGCTTGAGCGCCGGCCCGACGTAGTAGCGGCCGAGCAGCGCATGGCGTCGGCGAACGCCGAAATCGGGGTGGCCCAGGCCGCCTGGTTTCCCGATCTGGTCTTGTCGGCCCAGGGCGGGTTTCGAAGCGGTCAGTGGGCACAGTGGCTGACGGCCCCATTCAGTTTCTGGTCGCTGGGCCCGTCGTTGTCAGCGACGTTGTTTGATGGTGGCGCGCGCAGCGCACGAGTCGATCAGGTGCGTGCGCAATACGATGCCGAAGTGGCTGCCTGGCGTCAGACGGTATTGACGGGGTTGCAGGAAGTCGAAGACTATCTGGTTGCCCTGGCCAGTCTGGAGCGTGAGCAGGCGACACAAGGTCGTGCCCTTGCGGCGGCCCGCGAGTCGCTGCGTTTGACACGTAACCAGTACGATGCGGGCCTGATTGATTATTTGAGTGTGGTTCAGGTCGAAACCTCGGCCTTGAATGCCGAGCGCGAGGCGATCAGCCTGGGTGCCGATCGCCTGATCGCCAGTGTGCAACTGATCGCGGCACTGGGCGGTGGCTGGCAGCCTGACGGCCAGGCTGATTAACCTTGCGCTGCCCCAAGTGATATAAGGCGCTAAGGCAATAACCCGCGTATGGCGGCAATGCCATGCGCCCCTTTCTGCTGCGCCTGTTTCAATGTGCTTTCCGATTGTCCGCCAATGGCGTACACGGGCATTCCGGCGTGCTGGGCCAGCGCTTCGAATTCATCCCAGCCCAAAGCAGCTTGCCCCGGATGCGAGGGTGTGGGCAATACATGGCCCAACACGGCAAAGTCGGCACCCGCAGCGCGGGCCAATGCCAGGTCGTTTACCGAATGCACCGAGGCACCCAGCCATTTGACGTTCAATGCAGACCGGTTGATATTGGTCAGGTCTTGCGCGCGTGCCTGGACGCCATCGGCCTGGGTCCACCAATGGGTGGGGTGGGCACTGTTCACCAGGAACAGTAGGCCACGTTCGCGGCAGGCGGCCAGCACCGCCTGAAATGCCGCTTCCAGTGCGGCGGCTTGCCCGGGCTGTGCGGCCCAAGCGGGTTCACGAAACTGCACCATGCCGACGCCCTGTCCAGCGGCATGTTCAAGTTGCTGCAGGAAGGGGTGAAGATTTTCAGTCGTATTGATCGAGGTCAGCAGGTAGCGTTCAGGCAGTTTCAGCCAGCGCAAGGGCGGTTCTGTGGCCGGGAGCAAAGGCCCGACATTGATCGGGCCTTTGGCGTTCACCCAGGCCAGTTGCTGGTTTTCAAGCC
>JAAYID010000358.1 GCA_012744285.1 Alcaligenaceae bacterium | reverse complement strand
TAAGAGACAGGGGTTGGCTGGCGGCGCTGTCTTGTTTGGCTGTGGCGGTTGCCTGCGTTCTGGGGCAGCCCGGCTTGCGTGGTACCGACCTTCTTGCGCCCGGCATGCGAACACACATTGACACCATTCTGGCGGTACTTGGCGCTTATTCGATTTTCATGGCCTCGTTAAGGCCGCTGGCCCCTCCGGTAAACAACAAGTGGCTGGTTCTCATTACGGTGGTGGGGTCACTGCTGGCGGCCATTGCCTGGTTTGTTCTGGCGGAACAGGAGCGGCAGTTTCAGCTGGGTCTTGACCCATCCGGTTTCAGCATGTCAACGCCAGCGCTGCTGATTCCGCTGAATCAGTGGCTGCCCGACCTGATCTTTTCGGTCTGTTTTGCGTTCACCTGGATGATGACGCGTACGGCCCGTTTGTCGGTGGTGTTGCTGCAGCGTTCAAAAGATCTGGAACATGCCTCGCTGCACGACCATCTTACCGGCCTGCCCAACAAGCGCAACCTGATCAACGCGATCGAGACAACCTGTACGCAATGTCAGCAAACCGGCGAGAGTGTCGGGCTGGTCTTGCTTGACCTGAACGGCTTGAAACTCATTAATGATTCGATCGGGTTGGAGGCCGGTGACCAGGTATTGAAAGAAGTCGCCCGACGCATTCGCGAGGTTGTCGCTGCCCGTCATCTGGTGGCTCGCCTTGAAGGCGACGAATTCGTCGTTTTGATGCGCGGCGTCAACAAGCTGGATGCCATACAGTGCGCGCGAGCGATTCTGGCCGTCATCGGTCAACCTTACCATCACAGTGGCATCGAGCTGCATCTGACAGCGAGTGCCGGTCTAACGTCTACCGAAGGGGGGGGCGCCACTGACCCGGGGATGCTGTTGCGTCAGGCTGATCTGGCCATTACCTTTGCCAAACATAGCGGCCGCAATACCTGGCGTGAGTATGCGCCCGAACTCAGTCGCGACGTGGATACGCGTCTGGCATTGCGCGCAGAACTTCAAAAAGCCCTTGATCACAACCATTTCGTCATGCATTACCAGCCCATCATCAACGGGCATACGGGGCGTATCATGGGTGCGGAGGCCTTGATACGCTGGCCGCACCCGGAACGCGGTTTTATTTCACCGGCCGTATTTGTGCCGCTGGCCGAAGAGACCGGGCTGATCCATGGCCTTAGCCATTGGGTACTCGAAGCGGCCTGTCGCGACTTGCGTTGGCTTCAAAGTCAGGCAGTGGTTGACTTCCCGTTTGTCATCAATGTGTCGCCCTTGCATTTCCAGCGCCCCGACTTCACCCAGGAAGTTCAGGATATGTTGGCCCGCTATCAGTTGACGCCCAGGAACATTGAAATTGAACTGACCGAAGGGCTGTTTCTGGACAACGTGCAAGAAACCATCGACAAGCTGAAGCATTTGCAATCGTTGGGCCTGAAAATCTCGATTGACGATTTTGGTACCGGCTACTCCAGCTTGCGCTACCTGAAAAACCTGCCGATCGACAAGATCAAGATCGATCGTTCGTTTGTTCAGGAAATTGTGTCCGACCGGAACGATGCGGCCATCAGCAAAGCCATCATCGGGCTGGCCCATCACCTGAACCTTCGTGTGGTGGCCGAAGGGGTGGAAACCCCCGCACAATACTGGTATCTGAAACGCAATTTTTGCGATGAGTTTCAGGGTTACCTGTTTTCGCGCCCCGAACCCGTCGACAAATGGGCCCAGCGCTTGCAGGTAACCGGCGGCATTGTGGCGTTGCCAACCCAGGAAGACAACATTGATCACGAGCGCACCTTGTTGTTGCTTGATGATGAAGAAAACATCCTGAAAGCCCTGCATCGTTTGCTGCGGCGCGATGGCTACAAGATTTTTCATGCCCGCACGTCGCAGGAAGCGTTTGACATTCTGGCGGTGCACCCGATACGCGTCATTTTGTCTGATCAACGTTTACAGGAAACCACCGGCACCGAGTTTTTTGCCAAGGTCAAAAATCTGTATCCGGATACCGTGCGAATCATCTTGTCGGGCTATTCTGACCTGAAGTCAGTCACTGAAGCCATCAATCATGGGGCCATTTACAAGTTTCTGACCAAACCCTGGGACGAAGCCGATCTGCGCCAGGAGCTGGCCCAGGCGTTCAAGGTAGCCGTACGGCGTTAAGCTTGCCAGTCGAGTTTGTGGTGTTTCTCGGTGTCCTCGTGTCGGGCATCGTCAGTAGAGTGTAAATAGATATTGGTTGTGGTCAGCGACTCATGACCCAATGTGTCGCGCACATGGCGAAGGTCAATCTGCTTGTTGGCCATGTGAGAACCTGCCGTATGCCGCAGCCAGTGCGCTGACGCGCGCTCGAGCTGTTCTGCCTGCCATTCCAGTTCAGGGCCTCGCTGGCGAATTCGTTGTGCAGCCATTGCGAAGACGGCTTTGACGACAGAATGGACAGCGGCTCGGGTCAGGGGTCGCTGCTGGTGGCCCAGCGGAAGCACAAGCGGTATTGTTTCGCCGGCGAGGGGGAAGGGGGGAAGGTTTTTTTCACGCCGGTAGCCCGCCAGTTCGCCCATCAGCTCTGAAGTTACCGGGACGGTGCGTTTTTTGTCACCCTTGCCGGTTATCTCCAGCCACCAGCGGTTTTCACCGTGGCCATCCTGTCGACAAAAGAAGCCACCCATCGTGTTCTGCGTCACCTCTGAAATACGCAAGCCACACCCATACAACAACGAAAAGAGCCAGCGTACTCGCCGATAGTGCTCACGCTCGCGCGCTGTTGACTGAGGCATTGCCTGGATACTCGTCTTTACATCGGCCCAGACCGCTTCACTGAGATAACGTGTGACACGGGCTGTCGTGCGCCGGGTCCTCTGGCGGGATAGCGAGAGTGGATTGCCCGCCAGATATCCGGCCGAAACCAGCCAGGAAAACATGGCGTTAAGGATGATCACGGACTGGCGCTGGCTGGTTTGTCCCAAAGGCCCGGCGAAAGGGCGCCAGTCGGGGTGGGCTCGTGCCACTTTACGGCCGGGTGGCATGACCCATTGGGCGGCCGGTTGCGGATCGGCCAGAAATCGTTGGTAGGCGAGCAGGTCTTCATGGGTGAGCGAGGAGACCGGCTTTCGTTGCGAAACGGTTGCCCACAGCAGCAGACGTTCGGCTTCTTTGCGATAGCTGTTGAACGTATGCTGCGACCCGGTAAAGCGGGCAAGCCAGGCATTGATGGCCTCGATATCGTTCGTCGCAGCCAATTGCGAGCGGCCATCAGATACGCGGTTGGCACCCTGGCTGCCATCGTAGTCGACCGACAGCACGATGTTGTCATTCAGCGGTGTTCGTATGAGATCAGAGGACATGACAGTAATGGTAATGGTGCGCAGACGATAAGTGGCGGGTACGGGTACGGGTACGGG
>JAAYID010000357.1 GCA_012744285.1 Alcaligenaceae bacterium | reverse complement strand
GCGTCAGGTACCTCCGGGCGCCCTCAGGGGCCGGGCGGGCCGGGTGGCATGATGGCGGCCATGACGGTGCCCGTTCGTGTGGCAACGGTTGAGCAGCAACCCATCAGTACGCTGTTTACGGCGGTCGGCACCGTCACTGCATTCAATACGGTTACGGTGCGCAGCCGGGTGGATGGTGAGTTGCAGCGTATCTATTTTGACGACGGGCAAAAGGTCAAGGCGGGCGATGTGTTGGCCCAGATTGACCCGCGTCCGTTTCAGGTGGCGCTTGACCAGGCGCTGGGGCAGCAGGCCCAGAACCAGGCCCAGCTTCAAAATGCCCGAAGCGACCTTAAGCGTTACGAACAGCTGTTTGCCCAGAACTCACTGGCACGCCAGCAGCTGGAAACCCAGCGTGCCCTCGTTCAGCAATATCAGGGCGCGCAAAAGTCTGATCAGGCCAATGTTGACAGCGCCCGTCTTCAGCTTGAGTTTTCAAAAATCACCGCGCCGATCAGCGGTCGGTTGGGGTTGCGCGTGGTTGACCAGGGCAATCTGATTTCGTCGGGCAGTACCGAGGGCTTGGTGGTCATTACCCAGACTCAGCCCATATCGGTCTTTTTTTCTTTGCCCCAGGCCCAGTTGCCGGCTGTGCTTGAACGGTTCGGCGGTGGCCAGGCATTGCAGGTTGACGCTTTTGATGGTGGTTTCAATCGCAAACTGGCGCAGGGCACGCTTGAGGCCATTGACAACCAGATTGACGTGGCAACCGGTACGGTTCGCCTGAAAGCCCGTTTTGACAACGACGACGACACCCTGTTTCCCAATCAGTTCGTGAATGTCCGGCTGCGCGTCAGCACCCAGGACAATGCGCTGGTCATCCCGACGGCGGCTGTGCAGCAAGGGTCGGCGGGGGCGTTTGTGTATGTGGTGGGTGAAGACGATACTGTCACGATACAGCCCGTCAGGACGGGCACCATCGAAGGTCGGCATGTGGCGGTTACCGACGGGCTGGCTGCCGGTCAGCGCGTGGTGACCGAAGGCGTTGATCGTTTGCGGGCAGGCACGCGCGTCCAGATCATCCAGCCCTGAGGCCAGACCCGTGAACATCTCCCGTCAGTTCATCTTGCGGCCGGTAGCCACCACGCTGGCCATGATTGCGGTGTTGATTGCCGGGATTCTGGCCTACCGGCTGCTGCCGGTATCGGCCTTGCCGGAAGTGGATTACCCCACGATTCAGGTGTCCACCACCTACCCCGGCGCCAGCCCGGATGTCATGACGTCGCTGGTGACGTCGCCGCTTGAGCGCCAGTTTGGTCAGATGTCGGGCTTGACGCAGATGTCGTCCACCAGCTCGGCAGGGGCTTCGCAAATTACCCTTCAGTTCGGGCTCGATGTGCCGCTGGATGTGGCCGAGCAAGAGGTGCAGGCGGCCATCAATGCCGCCTCCAATCTGCTGCCCAACGATTTGCCGGCCCCTCCTATCTACAACAAGGTTAACCCGGCCGATACCGCGGTGATCAGTCTGGCGGTCACGTCACCGACCCTGCCGTTGCATGAGGTACGCGACCTGATCGACCTGCGGGTTGCACAGAAACTGTCCCAGATTTCGGGTGTAGGCCTGGTCAGTATCGCTGGTGGCCAGCGACCGGCAGTGCGTGTTCAGGTTGACCCGCAGGCATTGTCAGGACAAGGCCTGACGCTGTCTTCGGTACGTTCGGCCATTCTGGCCGCCAACGTAAACCAGCCCAAGGGCAATCTGGATGGCCCGGAGCGCTCGACAACCATCAATGCCAACGAGCAGCTCAGTTCGCCTGAAGAGTACGAGGCCTTGATTCTGGCCTACGAAAACGATGGCGCATTGCGCCTGGGTGATGTGGCCCGCGTTGTACGCGACGCCGAAAACCTGCGCCAGGCGGCCTGGCTGGGTACGACACCAGCCATTTTGCTCAATATCCAGCGCCAACCCGGCGCCAATGTGATTCAGGTGGTGGATCGGGTCAAAGCCTTGTTGCCTGAATTGCAGCGGGCGTTACCGGCTGGCGTTGACCTGACCGTGGCGGCCGATCGTACCCAGACCATTCGTGAATCGGCACGCCATGTGCAAACCGAAATGGTCATGGCGATCACCTTGGTGGTGCTGGTTACGTTCGCTTTTTTGCGCACCTGGACGGCCACCTTCATTCCCAGCGTGGTGGTGCCGCTCTCGCTGGTGGGGACATTCGCCATCATGTATTTGCTGGGGTTCAGCGTCAATAATCTGACCCTGATGGCGCTGACCATTGCCACGGGCTTTGTGGTGGATGACGCCATCGTCATGATCGAAAACATTGCACGCCACCTCGAAGAGGGGCTGTCTCCGCTTGAGGCGGCCTTGAAGGGGTCAGCCCAGATTGGTTTTACGCTGATTTCGTTGACGCTCTCGCTGGTGGCGGTGCTGATCCCGCTCTTGTTCATGAGCGATGTTATTGGTCGCCTGTTCAGCGAGTTTGCGTTGACGCTGGCGGTGGCCATTCTGTTGTCATTGGTCATCTCGCTGACTCTGACTCCCATGATGTGCGCGCGCCTGTTGCGCCCCGAATCTGAAGCCCGTCATGGCCCGGTCCAGCAGCGCCTTGGTCGGGCCATCGACGGGTTGATCAAGGCGTACGATCACGGCCTGGTCCGGGTCTTGTCGCACCAGCGGGCGACGCTCTGGGTGGCCTTGGGTACGCTGCTGGTAACGGCACTGCTTTATGTCTGGGTGCCCAAGGGGTTTTTTCCCCAGCAAGACACCGGCTTGATCCAGGCGATCAGTCAGGCCGACCAGACAGTGTCGTTCAGTGCCATGTCGCGTCTGCAGTTGCAGGCCGCACACATCATTGCCGAAGACCCGGATGTTGACACCGTGACTTCGTTTACCGGCGTGGATGGTACCAACACCACCCTGAACACAGGGCGTTTGCAGATTGCGCTTAAACCGCTTGCTCAACGGGCCGATAATGCGCAGGCCATTATTGCCCGGTTGCAGCAGCGTTTGCAGGCGGTGTCGGGCCTTGAGGTTTTCATGCAGCCGGTGCAAGACTTGACCATCGATGACAAGGTCAGCCGTACCCAGTATCAGTTCACCCTGTCGGATCCGGATCCGGCGGTGCTGGAAACCTGGGTGCCGCGGTTGGTGGATGCGCTTCAGGCCCAGTCCGGTCTGGCGGATGTGACCGATGACTTGCAAAACCGTGGCCTGCAGACCCTGCTGTCGATCAATCGCGATACGGCGTCGCGGGTGGGGGTGACCTTGTCTGCCGTGAATGAAGCTTTATACGATGCCTTAGGGCAACGGCAGATTTCAACAATTTTTACGCAGTCGGCCCAGTACCGGGTGGTGCTGGAAGTGGCGCCCGAATACCGGCAAGATCCGGCGGCTCTGGATTTTATTCACGTACAAACGGCCGATGGCGGGACGGTGCCGCTGACCAGCCTGGTGACGGTCAGCCAGACGTCCACGTTATTGTCGGTAGGGCGGCAAGACCAGTTTCCGGCGGCGACCGTATCGTTCAATTTGCCCAAAGGGGTGGCGCTTTCCGATGCTGTGGATGCAATTCAGCAGGTGTATGCGACGCTGGACCTGCCGGCATCGGTTGAGTTGCGTTTCCAGGGGGCAGCGCGTGCATTTGAGGCGTCGCTGAGCAGCACGCTCTGGTTGATGCTGGCGGCGGTGGTGGCCATGTACATTGTGCTGGGTGTGCTGTACGAAAGCTACATCCACCCGGTCACCATCCTGTCGACCCTGCCGTCGGCCACGGTGGGGGCGCTGCTGGCGTTGCTGCTGACCGGAAAGGATCTCGACATGATCGGAGTCATCGGCATAATTTTGCTGATCGGTATCGTCAAGAAAAACGCCATCATGATGATTGATTTCGCCCTGGATGCCGAGCGTTCACGCGGGCTGACGCCGTTGCAGGCCATTCACGAGGCGGCATTGCTGCGTTTTCGCCCCATTCTCATGACGACGCTGGCGGCGCTGTTCAGCGCCATACCCTTGATGCTGGCCACCGGTGCCGGGTCTGAATTGCGGCAACCGCTTGGGCTGGTCATGGTGGGCGGTCTGATCTGCAGCCAGTTGCTGACCCTGTTCACCACGCCGGTCATTTACCTGATGTTTGACCGGTTGTCGTAACGGTGGCGCGCGCTTCGTCGCGAGGTTGCCGCGTGAGGTGGCTTGGCGTTTTCATTGTTCGGCCGGTCGGCACCACGCTGATTTGCCTGGCGATGGTGCTGGCAGGCTTGCTGGCCCTGCGCTTGTTGCCGGTTGCGCCTTTGCCGCAGGTTGATTTTCCCATGATTTCGGTTACGGCCCGCATGGCTGGTGCCAGCCCCGAAACCATGGCGTCCAGCGTGGCGATGCCGCTAGAACAATCACTGGGTACGATTGCCGGGCTGACTGAAATGAGCTCGCGCAGCACGGAAGGGTCGACGCGAATTACCCTGGTGTTTGATCTGGATCGGGATATCAACAGTGCGGCGCGTGATGTGCAGGCCGCCATCAATGCGGCGCGCGCTTCGTTGCCGTCGGCCTTGCGCGATAACCCGACGTATAACAAGGTGAACCCGGCGTCAGCGCCCATCATGGTGTTGTCGCTCACCTCCGACACCTTTACCCAGGGAGCGTTATACGATCTGGCGGCCACGGTGCTGGCCCAGAAGCTGGCGCAAGTCGAGGGTGTCGGCGAAGTCAGCATCGGCGGCAGTTCGTTGCCGGCCATCCGTATCAGTCTGAATCCGCAGGCGCTGGTCGCGGCCGGCGTATCGCTGGACGAGGTGCGTTCTGCGCTGGCCAATGCAAATACGGTACGGCCGTTGGGCGTGGTCGAAAATGACACGTACCATTGGCAGATCAGTACCGGCGGCCAGATGGACCAGGC
>JAAYID010000356.1 GCA_012744285.1 Alcaligenaceae bacterium | reverse complement strand
CCAGTGGACAACGCAACCTGTAGCAGCGTGTCGATCTTCAGATAACTGTCGGTTGAACGCCCCGGACCGATGCAAACCGTGCGGTCGGCCAGTTGTGCGCCCATGCTGTCGCGATCGACGCTGGACACCACCAGGACGCTTTCAAGCCCCAGCCGTTTCAGGGTGCGCAAGACCCGCACTGCAATTTCGCCGCGATTGGCCACCAGCACCCGTTTGATCGGGCCCTGAATGGCCGCCTGATCTGCATGCGCCATGGCTTAACCCTGAACCGCGCGCACGCGCATCAGCACCTGGTCATACTCGACCAGCTCACCATCTTTGGCCAGTACCTCAACCACTTCGCCACGAAGATTGGCAGGCACCGAATTCATCAGCTTCATCACTTCGATAATGCCAATGACCGTATCGGGCTCGACCGCCGTGCCGGGCGTGACGAACGGGTCAGCGCCGGGCTTGGGGGAACGGTAGAAAACGCCCAGCATCGGCGCACGGACCTCGAGCAGATCGCCCGACGCCGAAGAGCCTGCTGCAGCCACAGGAGATGACGAGGTGGCGACGGTCGGCACCGTTGAAGCGCTACTGGCCGATGCGGAAAGCGAGCGGGCGGGCGCAGCAGCCGCTGCAAGGCCTGGTGATGGTGTCGAGGCCGGCATGGCAGTAGCGACCGACGCCGGCGACCCGGCACCGTGCCGGCGCAAGTCGAGTTTGATGCCATCAAGCTCAAGATGAAGTTCATCAAAATGAGACGTATTCAATAATTGAATGATGCGCTGGACATCATCGTGCGTGAAACTCATGGACGGTAACTCCGTAAACACCGGGGTGTCAGTTGAAACGGGAAGTACCGGAGCAAAAGGCGCTGGATTTCAAAATTGACTGGCATGACCCTGAACAAACCCATGCCCTGCCGGCTGAAGCCATAGGTAAAAACCTTTGGATGGCTTCAGTTACGCTTGTCTCCGATACTTTTAAAATTTTCATTCATCTTGCCCAAGGTCAACCGACAGTGCTAGCATCAATCAGCAAGTTTTCAACAGGTGAAAAGCAATATGCGTGATTACCAGGTCAAAACCATACGTGCACTGGATCGCGGCCTGGAGGTGCTCGACTACCTGCATCGGTCTCGCAACGCCAGCCTGCACGACCTTTACCTGGCAACCGGCCTGCCCAAGGCCACACTCACACGCATCATCGCCACCCTTGAGGCACGGGGGCTGATCTGGCAACGCCTGGCCGACGGCGCCTTCATGGCCAGCCATACCTATCAGCCCCGCCCCCCTCAGGTCAACGACGAAAATTTTCTGGTTGAAGTGGCCTCGCCCATACTGGAGCGTTTGTGCCAGAAAGTGAACTGGCCATCGATTCTGGCGGTCCCGCGTCTGGACCACATGGCCGTCATCGAAACCAACAGTCCGCGTTCTTATTTCTCACATATTCCGCTGGGGCCCATCGGGTTTCGGGTGAACATGCTGCGCTCGGCTACCGGACGGGCCTATCTGGCATTTTGCAATCAGGCCGAGCGCGAGGCCGTATTGCAGCGACTGCGCAGCAGCAGCGAGCCCGGCAACTACCTGGCCCGCAGCCCCGAGACCGTGGATGCTTTACTGGAAGAAACCCGCAGCACGGGCTATGGCGTACGCGCCGACGACTTTGGCGGCCATTACAACCAAACGCGACGCGAATCGAATGATGGGCGGAACTCGATTGCCGTGCCCATCTGGGCGGGTGACGAAGTGGTAGCCGTAGTCAACCTGACCTGGATGCACACGGTAGCCAGCGTTGACCAGATCGTGAAAAACCACCTGGCCGAACTGTCAAAGGCGGCTCGCGAAATCTCGGTCAGGCTGCTGGCGCACGACCAGTGAGGGGTGAACTCCCCTGCTTCGGCCAAACAGCTCATGCCAGACTTCAGACCAGACCGCGCAGACCCCGCTCAGCGCAACGGCATCACCAGGCCAGGGTTGCGGTTTCACTCAAGATCCAGCACGACGGTACCGAGTTTTTGACCGGACTCGACCAGTTCATGCGCCTGAACAATATCGGACAGGGCGAACTGCGCTGCAACGGTGTGCCGAAGACTGCCCTGCGCCAGCAAGACGTCAATCTGCTGCAGGCAGGCGGCACGGTCAGCCGGTGACATGTCGTATACCAGAAACGCCCGCAGGTCGTTCGAGCGCCACATCAGGGTACGAAAATCAAGGGGAAGAACACCCGTTGTATTCGACCCGTAACACACGTACACGCCATGCGCCCTGAGTGCATTTGAGGACAGGAGAGCGGCATTGGTCGAAAAATCCATATCAATAATGGCATCAACGCCCTGACCTTGCGTCAGCGCCAGCACCCGCGCGCCAACGTCGTCCTGCTTGTAGTCAAGCACCACATCGGCCCCGGCGGCCAGGGCGTGTGCCGCTTTCGCCGCCGAACCCGCTGTGCCGATAACCCGGGCGCCGGCACGAACCGCCAGCTGGGTGACATAATGGCCAACCGCATTACCCGCCCCGGTGACCAGTACCGTACCGCCGGCAACATGACCCGCCAGACGTACGGCCTGCACGGCCGTGAACAGCGGGATGCCAAAACAAGAGGCCTGAGCCATATCGACCGAGTCGGGCAACGGCACCGCTTGCGATTCGGGCAGGGCAATGTACTGACAGGCCGTGCCCATATGACGCTGCCACTGGCCATTCCAGACCCACACGCGCTGGCCGACACGCGACCGGGAAACCCCGTCACCGACCTGATCAATGACACCCGCGCCGTCACTGTGCGGTACAACCACTGGCGTATCAAAAGGACGACGCTGACGCGACTTGACATCGGAGGGGTTCACCCCGGATGCGAGCAAACGGACCCGCACTTGCCCCGGCCCGGGAACGGGATCCGGCAACTCACCGACATGCAGCACGTCGGCAGCAGCCCCGTTTTGGGAATACCAGGCAGCTTTCATTACTTCCCCCTTCAAAAAACCATCGACAGCCGCCAGTATGCCCGATCAACCGGGCACACCCGCCGACCTGCTGCCTGGTCCAGCGAACGACAACTGCGGCAGGTGCCCCGATGTCTACTGGGCCGCCACCCGCTGTGCAATATGCGCCAGGGCCTCTTCGACCTGATCGATAAGAATCAGGCACAGATCACCGGGTTGAAGGCGCTCGAGCGCGCGATCGATCGCGACGAACTCGCCCTGGATTTCCTCAATCT
>JAAYID010000355.1 GCA_012744285.1 Alcaligenaceae bacterium | reverse complement strand
GGGAAGCCCTGCAGTTGCTCAAGGATGCAAAAGTGGTGGCGGTTGATAAAACCGGTACCGTTACCGAAGGCAAGCCCGCTCTGACTGATCTTGAGGTTACCGAAGGGTTTGAGCGCAACGATGTACTGTGGCTGGTGGCGGCGGTTGAGTCCCGTTCCGAGCACCCGATCGCCCGTGCCATTGTCGTAGCGGCTGAAAAAGAGGGGCTGACCCTGCCGGCCCTGGCCAAATTCAATTCGGTCACAGGCATGGGGGTACGCGCCATTGTGGCAGGTCGCCGTGTTGAAGTGGGGGCTGACCGTTTCATGCGTACGCTGGGTCACGATGTGGCTGTTTTTGCCGACGTTGCAGGACAGTTGGCGGCGGAAGGAAAAACACCGTTGTATGCAGCCATTGATGATCAGCTTGCGGCGATTCTTGCCGTGGCTGACCCGCTCAAGCCCAGTTCGGCGCCGGCCATTGCGGCTTTGCACCGGCTGGGGCTCAAGGTCGCCATGATTACTGGCGACAACGAGCGGACGGCACGTGCGATTGCGACCCGGCTGGGTATCGATGAGGTTATTGCCGAAGTCATGCCCGAAGGCAAGGTGCAGGCGGTACAGCAGCTCAAGGCCCGCTATGGCGGTGTGGCGTTTGTGGGTGATGGCATCAATGATGCTCCGGCGCTGGCCGAGGCCGATGTGGGGCTGGCCATTGGCACGGGTACCGATGTTGCCATGGAGGCGGCGGATGTGGTGCTGATGTCGGGGAATTTGCAGGGGGTGCCCAACGCCATTGCCCTGTCAGCGGCCACCATTACCAATATTCGTCAGAACCTGTTCTGGGCGTTTGCCTATAACACGGCCCTCATTCCGGTAGCCGCCGGGGTTCTGTTTCCGTTTTACGGGGTATTGCTGTCGCCGGTCTTCGCCGCCGGCGCCATGGCACTGTCCAGCCTGTTTGTGCTGGCCAATGCCCTGCGCCTGCGGCGGTTTGTCGCCCCGTTTATGTAAGTTGGTGGCATGAGGCTGAATCCAACCACCCTGCGCCAGCAGGGCCGCAGGGGTTTAGTTGAAGCGGTAGGGGCGTGTCAAAACGTCAGGGCTTAACACCGATGCCAGCGCATCGTCGTTCATGAGCCCTTTTTCTTTGACCAGTTCGCGCACCGAGGTGCCGGTTTTAAGGGCGGCGCGTGCAATTTCAGTGGCGATCTGGTAGCCCAGTACCGGGTTAAGCGCGGTGGCCAGGCCTGCCGAACTGGATACGGCAGCTTCCAGTCGCTCACGGTTGGCCGTAATGCCCGAGACGCAGTTGTCGGCCAGGGTCAGGCAGCCCGCTTCAAGGTGCGAAATGCTTTTGAACAGCGACCAGCCGATAATCGGTTCGAACGCGTTCAGCTGCAACTGCCCGGCTTCCGAAGCCATGGTAATGGTAACGTCGTTGCCGATGACTTCGAAGGCGATCTGGTTGACCACTTCAGGGATGATCGGGTTGACCTTGCCCGGCATGATCGAGCTGCCAGCAGCGCGCTCGGGCAGAAAAATTTCGCCCAGACCGGATTGCGGGCCCGATGACAGCAGACGCAAATCATTACAGATTTTCGACAGCTTGCTGGCAAAACGCTTGAGAATGCCCGATAACAAGACGAAATCGCTGGTGTCTTGTGTGGCCGTGATCAGGTCAGGTGCCGGCGTCAGGTCAAGCCCCGTGATTTCAGCCAGGTGCCTGACCGCTTTTTCGCTGTAGTCAGGGTCTGTGTTGATGCCGGTGCCGATGGCGGTGCCGCCCAGGTTGACCTGGCGCATGGCCTTGGCAGCGTAAGCAATCTGGCTTTCGTCTTCGTGAAGCATCAGGGCGTAGGTGCGGAACTCTTGCCCGAGTGTCATGGGAACGGCGTCTTGCAGCTGCGTGCGACCCATTTTAAGAATGCCGTTGAACTCGGTGGCCTTGGTCTCAAACGCGTGACGAAGGTGTGCCAGTGCGGCCGTCATGCCATCGAGTGCAAAGCAGATGGCGACCCTGAGGGCCGTCGGGTAAACGTCGTTGGTGCTTTGTGAGGCATTGACGTCTTCAATCGGGTGCAGCGTTTTGTAATCACCCTTGTGCTTGCCCATCAGCTCAAGTGCACGGTTTGCAACCACCTCATTCGCGTTCATGTTGGTGGATGTGCCGGCGCCGCCTTGAATGACGTCCACAATGAATTGGTCATGCAGGGCGCCGTCGATGATGTCGCGACAGGCCTGTTCAATGGCCTGGGCCTTTTCGGGGGCCAATTGCCCCAGGTCCAGGTTGGCACGGGCACACGCCTGTTTTACGTAGGCCAGCGCCTTGACCAGTTCAGGACGCGAGCCGATGCGCGTGCCGGTGATGGGAAAGTTCTCGATGGCGCGCAGGGTGTGAATACCCCAATAGGCCGCGGCAGGCACCTGTTTGTCGCCAATAAGGTCGTGTTCAAGACGAAAGCTTGAGGCAGGGAAGGGATCTGGGTCTGGCATGATTCTCTGGTGAAAATTAAAAAGAAAAAAGGGCCGCGGAAATTAGCGCGTCCCCTTTTTATTCTAGTCCTCTACTATTGGGGACGAATTGTAATTTTATGCGATTGTGGTTTTGTCGTCTTATTTCGAGGGGTTTGCCTGCAATGTGCTGTCAGGCGTCCTGAGCGTCAGCGTGTCCGGTTCGCTCAGCGAAAACCCGTTGATTTCGCCCAGCCGCTTTAGCAAAGCATCTTCCTGGGTCATGGCCTCGGGTGTACATGCCATGCGTGTACTGCCCAGGCCGTCGAACGTCAGCGCTTCGCCGGTCAGGGTATAGGTGCCAAAGAACCGGTTGCAGCCACTGCTGCCGGCGATGCGATTACCCGGCAGAAATTCAATCCATGCCTGTGCGGCCGGGTTGACGGGCTGTGTGCCGATATGTGTGAAGTGCCACTGGCTGCCTTGCAGCAAGCGCTCCGGCGAGCCGCCGCATCCATGGAACGTTTCGCTGCCTACGCGTGTGCTGACGTGTTGGGGATGGGGCATGCCTGTCATCGTGTCGGTACAGAGGCCGTCTGTTGCCGTGATCTGCCAGGTGGTTGCGCCGTGCCCCACCTGCAAGCTTTGGCTATCTGACGTTGTTGCAGTAATTGTTGCGTCACCTTTCTGTGGGTCTGCGCCTGGACGGGTGAATGTGGCCTGCCAGCCATCGTAGGTTATCGACCAGAACGGTTCGTTGCCTGAGGCTCGCCAGGGTGCAAGAATGGCGCCGGCGGGTGCGCATACCGGTAGTTGTTGGCCTTCCCAGGTCAGGGTTGACGCGTTGCCCTTGTTCCAAAGCGCTGTCGATTCGTCACCGGGAGCGACATAGCGTGCACCGGAGGCGGACATTGCCTGTACCAGCATTTGGCTTTTGCCATTGAGCACGACTTCGGCAATATTGTGGAAAAACCTGACTTGAACGGGCTGACGGGCGCAGTGCAGTGTGGTGAACGGGTGCGTGCTGGTATTGATTTCTGTGATGGTCAGACTGGCCACTGGCGTTGCTGTTTCGCTGGCGGCAGCGGCGCCGGTCAGGCCGCAGAGGCCTGCGAGGCCTGCGACAAGCGCCTGAGTGATGCGGGATGTAGGGTGAAAACGGCGTGCCGGAGTACGAGAAAGCTGGGGCATATGCTGGCCTTGTCAGTAGTGCATGGTGTGAGTCGAAGTATCGCCGGTGAAAATTTGCCTGACGAAGAGGTCATCCTAATCAACCTTAAATTGACTTGCAATTATTGAATAAGAATTGTTATCATTTCGCTTCTCATTATATTATGGTTGGAGCGGATTCATGAGTAGACCTTTTTCTGTTACGACGGGTGTCCTGGCGCTGTTGGCCGCCGCGTCAGCGGCGGCTGAGCTGCCCCTTGATGCCGGACAGCAGGCCCAGGCAGACGCAGGAAAAGCTGTTGTTCGGCAGCTTTCTACGGTTACTGTTCAGGGGCGACAGGAGGAAGCGCTACCGGAAGGGTCGACTGTCATTCGTCGGGAGCAGCTTGAGTCGCGCGCGATCACCGGCTGGGAGGATCTGGGCAAGCGCGGCGACCCGGCAATCAACTTTTCGCGCCAAACAAAAAGCGTGAATATCCGGGGTATGGATCAGGACCGGGTGACCGTACGTGTGGACGGCATTCGCCTGCCGTGGCTGACGGATGGTGCCCGGGGGGAAAAGGGCGGTCTGGGGACGGTCAACTTCAGCGGGTTGTCGGCAATTGATGTCGTGGGTGCGGTGGGCGCGTCGCAAACGGGCTCGCTGACCGGGTTGATTGATTTGCGGACGCTGGGGCCCGATGACCTGTTGCGCGATGGCAAGCCGTTCGGGGCGCTGGTGAAGTCAGGGTATGACGGCGCCGATGACGGCTGGAATGCCGATGCCGCGCTGGCGGGCGAGCTGGTTGATGCACGCACCAGATGGTTGCTTCAGGTCGGCTCTCGCCGCGGCGACGCCCTGGAGAACCAGGGTGAGGTGGGTGGTTATGGCCCCAATCGAGAAAAAGCCAACCCTGCCAGTTATACCCAGCGCAGTGCCATGCTGAAGCTGCAACACGACCTGAATGTACAGAATCGATTGCTCTTCAGTGCCGAGACCTTTCGCTGGGAAAACGATATTGATAACCTGCGCGAACAAGGGACGGGAACCAGTTATCTGGCAGGGCACAACGGGGTTGAGGAGCGGCAAAAGCGGGATCGTCTGGTGGCCGGTTACGATTTTCGGTCCGCAACCGATACGGCGGCCGTTGAGCAGGGGCAGGTGCGTGTGTATTGGCAACGCAGTTCGGTTTCCAGCGACCAGTCCGGGTTGCGTACCGTTGACGCCAGGGCGTCCATCATCCGGGGGGATCCGTTCCGTTACGGTTTCCCCAGTGGTTACTACGCGCGTAATAACTCGGTGGAAGAAAAAGGATATGGCCTGACCACGACATGGTCGGGCACTGTGCCCTCCGATGTTATCAAGAACCACTGGCAGGCCGGGCTGGACTGGTATTCGTCTCGCACGACACAAGCATCTGCCGGTGAAGATAATTGCCCCGTGATTCGTCCCGGACTCGCGGCCCCGTTCGGTCCGCGCTCATGCGATCTGCTGCACAGCAATCAGGCCGATGTGCCCGAGGTCGATGGCCGGCAATGGGCTTTGTGGGCGCAGAACGAAATCTCATGGGCCGGGGGGCGGTTCGCCTTGACCCCTGCGCTGCGTTTTGATGCGTATCACTATTCGGCCAAAAGCACGTCGTCGTACCAGAGTAATCCGAATGCAGCCTTTGGGCAGTTGGACAGCAACAGCGACCAGCGGGTGTCGCCGTCGCTCAAGCTTGCCTGGCAACTGGCGGAACAGGCGAAGGTCTATGTGAGCTACGGCTACGGTTACAAGGCACCGAATGCGGCCCAACTGTACATGAACTACGGGGCGCCCGGCACGTATTTGCGGGTTGGAAATCCGAACCTGAAAGCGGAAGTGAGCCGTGGCTGGGAACTGGGTACCGAGCTGGGTAATGAAAAACTGGGGGGCAGTCTGACGTTCTTCGATAACCGATATCGGGATTTTATTGACGAGAACGTGACCTTGACCCCGGCATCTGCAGAATGGAATCCGGCCTGGACGGGGCAGTACCCCATGGGTGTGACCGCTTTTGCCAACCGTGCGCGTGTGCGTATCTATGGTGCCGAAGCCCGTGTGCATGGCGAAATGAACTCGAACTGGTACGCCTGGGGCGCATTGGCCTGGGCACACGGGAAAGACCTGGATACGGGCAGCGCCCTGAATTCGATCGCTCCGTTAAAAGCCATTGTGGGTGTGGGGTACAAGCAAACGCAATGGGGTGCAGAAGCGATCATGACGGCAGCGAAACGGCGCAGTCGGGTCCAGGACCCCGCTACGGATTTTCAGGCGCCGGGCTACGGCGTGCTTGACCTGACTGCCTGGTGGCAGCCGTCTGGCATCAAAGGTCTGCGTATCCAGGCAGGGGTGTTCAACCTGTTTGACCGTACCTACTGGAGTGCCTTGAATGTGCCGCAGGGTGGAAGTGTGCGTAATGCGGCGCCGGTGGCCAGCTATACCGAACCGGGACGCCATGCACGGGTGTCGTTGACCTATCACTACTAAGTCTAACTAATTATTATTTTTATTCAGAGGTTTTTATGTCAGGAATACTAGAGAACTCTTCCATCGAAGCACTGTCATCGGCGCTGGCGGGTGCCCCGCAAGGGGCTGTGTTGCGGGCGCGTTACGAGGCTCTGGCGGCCGAGGAGCCGGGATTGCGTCGCCGTAACATGGCTGAACGCCTGGGCGTCAGTGAGCTTGAGGTGGTTGCGGCGCATTGCGGTGATGTGGACGCCATTTTGCTCAAGTCACCGCCGCAGGTCATTTTTCGTGAGCTGGGTCGTCTTGGACGTGTCATGGCGTTGACACGCAATGATCATTGCGTTCACGAGCGGCATGGTCAGTACGAGGACATCAAGGCGGGCGAGCAAATGGGGATTGTGCTGGGCCCTGATATTGACTTGCGCGTGTTCTTTTCCGACTGGGCGTCCACGCTGGCGGTTAATGAAGCCGGGCGTCGCAGCCTTCAGTTTTTCGATGCGGCAGGGACTGCCCTGCACAAGGTGTTCCTGACGGATGCCAGTGACGTACGGGCCTATGAGGCGCTGGTTGCACAGTTCGCCGAGCCAGCGCCGCAGTTCCCCGAAGTTCGTCCCTTGGGGCCCAAAGCCCGGCCCGCGAATGGTCCTTTGAGTCATACGTTTCGCGACGACTGGCTGGCCATGAAAGACACGCATGAATTTCACGGTCTGTTAAAGCGCCACGACGTGGCCCGTCTGCATGCTCTTGAAGGCGTCGGGCCAGACTTGGCCCAGAAGGTGTCCAATGACCAGGCCGAGCGCATGCTGACCGACGTGGCTGAGCGTGATATTCCGTTTATGTGTTTCGTGGGGAATCACGGCATCATCCAGATTCATTCGGGCCCCGTTAAGGCGCTCAGGCGTACCGGCCCTTGGTTCAATGTGCTTGAACCCCATTTCAACCTTCATCTGGACACCACCGGGATTGTTTCAACGTGGGTGGTGAACAAGCCCTCGGAGGATGGCTGGATTACTTCGCTGGAGTGTTTCGATGACCGTGACGAGCTGATTGTGCAGTTTTTCGGGGTCAGAAAGCCGGGTGTACCTGAGTTGGCGTCATGGCGCTCGTTGATGATGTCGTATTGCACGGTACCGTTGGCATCATGATGAATTCTGCGAAACGTTTGTTGTTAGGGCTGTGGCTGGCGTCGGCTGCACTGGTGATGCCCTCGGTTACGACGGCCGCAGAGCGGCTGGTTACCCTGGGGGGAACCGTCACCGAAATCGTTTTTGCCTTGGGAGCCGGCGATCAGGTGGTGGCGACAGATGCTTCCAGTCTGTATCCGCCGCAGGTTGCCAATTTGCCCCGGGTCGGGTACTACCGAAGCGTCCCGGTTGAAGGGGTGCTGTCGGTCAGGCCTGACCGGGTTCTGGCGTCTGAAAATGCCGGACCGGCCGTCGCGCTGAGGCGTATTACCGAGCTTGGCGTACCGGTCGAGCGGTTAACCGACAGGCCGGCCCTCAAGTCGCTTTACGAGCGCATTCAAGGTATTGCGGGGGTATTGGGGCTTTCGCGGCAGGCCGACGCGTTGATCGAGAAGATCGATCACGATCTGGCCCTTGCCACTCAGGCGCCACAGGCGCCGTTGCGCGCGGTGGTGCTGCTGAATCGCACGGGCTCGTATATGGCCGCCGGTGAAGACACTGCCGCTGCCGCAGTGCTGGAACTGGCGGGTCTGCAAAATGCGATGTCCGCCGGGAAAGGCTACAAACCGTTGTCCATGGAGGGTTTGGTGGCTCTCGATCCCGATGTGATCGTGCTGACGTCGGCGACGGCAACGGCCGTAGGCGGGCTTGAGGTGTTCTCGCAGCAGCCTGCCGTCAAGGCGACCGGTGCCGCTGCATCCGGCCGGATCGGTGCGGTTGATGATTTGCTGATCCTCGGAATGGGGCCGCGGGTCGCGCAGGCTGTGCGCCAATTGCGTGATCTGGCCCAATGATGCGGGGGGCAGCAATGCGGGTGGGGCGACATTATGCGCTGTGGTATGTCGGAACGGGGGCGGCATTGATGCTGGTGATGATGGTCTCCCTGAGCGGTGGAGCGTTCGACATTCCGCTGGCGCGGACCTGGGCGCTGATGACCGGGGCATCGTCGGGCCCGACCGGGGTGGAGGCTCGCATTTTGTTCGAATTGCGTCTGCCGCGTGTCTTGTTCAGTGCCATTGTGGGGGCGGCGCTGGCAGCAAGTGGCGTGTTGATGCAGGCGCTGTTTCGCAACCCGCTGGCGGAACCCGGGCTCGTGGGTGTTTCATCCGGTGCGGCATTGGGTGCCGTCATTGCGATTGTGCTGTTTCCTGCCGGCGCGATACTGGTGGGTGTGAGCGCCTTTTTGGGCAGTTTGCTGGCGACATCACTGGCGTATGTCGTCGGCAGTCGTCAGCCGGGAATCGCCGGCTTGCTGCTGGCTGGAATTGCGATCAATACGGTGGCAGGCAGCCTTATCGGCTTGTTCACCTACATGGCTGATGATACGCAGTTGCGTGACCTGACGTTCTGGAGCATGGGTAGCCTGGCGGCTGCGCAATGGTCGACGGTTGCCTGGCTGACGCCGTGGGTTCTTGCGCTGCTGGTTGTGGCCGGCCTGCAATGGCGCATGCTCAATGCCTTGTTGCTGGGGCATCAAGAGGCCATGCATCTGGGCTATCGACAAGAAACGTTGCGCCGTCGATTGATTGTCCTTACGGCATTGGTGGTGGGGCCGCTGGTCGCGGTGACCGGGGGCATTGGTTTCATTGGTCTGGTCGTGCCGCATCTGGTCCGTATGCTGGTGGGGGCCAATCACCGGGTATTGTTGCCGCTGTCGATGCTGGCTGGGGCCGTATTTCTGGCCGCAGCAGACGGGTGGTCGCGAGTTGTCGTGGCACCGGCCGAGCTGCCGATCGGGCTGGTAACGAGTCTGATCGGTGGGCCGTTCTTCTTCTGGTTGCTGAGTCGTAAAAAATGGTAAATGCGTCTTCTGTGAAAGCACTCCAGACCAGCGTTAAAGTTTTCCGGGCCAACCCCTTGAGGTTCGAGCGCGGTTCGCGCCGGGTACTTGATGGTGTAAGCCTTGATCTGGAGCCCGGCGTTCTGGTGTCGGTGTTGGGCGCGAATGGCGCGGGCAAGTCCACGTTGATGCGTATTTTGGCGAATGAGCTTGCTGCAGAATCGCTTGAACCGGGCGCGCCGGCGGTTACGCTTGATGGTGAGGCGCTGCAGGCTCTGGGTGCGTTGCGCCAGGCCAGAAAGCGTGCAGTGTTACCGCAAACGCCCTCGCTAGGCTTTGACCTGGCCGTGCGCGAGGTCGTGGAAATGGGGGGGTATCCGTTTTCTCACCTCGAGACCGGCGTGCTCGAGTCCTTGTACTGGCGGGCACTGGCGTATGCCAACGCCGTGGCGCTGGCCGATCGCCGGTACGCAGGCCTTTCCGGTGGTGAACAGCAGCGGGTTCAGTTCGCGCGGGTTGTTTTTCAGGTGTTGGCGGCGCGTGCCAGTGATCCGATAACGGGCCTTTATCTGTTGCTCGATGAACCCAGCGCCAGTCTTGACCCGAGTGCGGGTCGGGCATTGCTGGCGGCGACTCGCCAGTTGGCCCAAGATATTGGCGTGGGTGTGTTGCTGGTGCTGCACGACGTCAACCTTGCCGCGCTCTGGAGCGACCGGATCGTGTTGTTGCATGACGGCGGGGTCCTGGCGGTTGGTGCCCCTTGCGATGTCCTGACGCCGGCAGCCATCAAGTGCGTGTATGACGCCGAAGTTCAGGTGATTCCCCATCCGGTTCATACTGGAACGCCGTTGGTTGTTTTTAGCCGATGAGAGGGTGAGCCCTTGGTCTGGTGTGTGCCCGCCAGGCCTTCCGGGGCCGGGTCAAGAGCGCTGACGGCATAGCCGTTAAAATAGAAAAATGTTCAAACGCATCTTTCTGATTGCCTGCCTGATCGCCTGGGGCAGTGCGGGTCTGGCTTTGCCGGCCGCCGCCGCAACTCCGGGTCAGCTACCTGTTTCGCAAACCGAGGTTCGCGAGGCAGCAGCACGACTGCTGGATCTGGCCCAGGGGGGCTGGTCTGCCCTTAGCCGTACGGCGGTGGCCATCACCGGTGATGTGCAGGTCAACCAGAACGTGCTGGTGCTGAATGGCAACACGCGGTATGCCATCGAGCCCACGTCTCGTGTGGGGCAGCCCGATGGCATTGGAGGCGTACTCGAGGTCGAGGGTGCGCCGTTTTTCCGCCTGAAACTGATTGGCCAGAACCGGGTTTCAGCGTCCCGTATGCGTGGCCCCGTCTATTTGCGTGACGGCAATACATTGTGCGGCGAAAAAGACACGTATTTGTACGCCCAGTTCGAAACACTTGAACTGGGCGGGGTTGCTGACGCGGTTCTCTCAGTACGGATTTTTGAACCCTCCAAAAAAGGCGCTGACGGGCGCCCCCATTATTGTGCGGCCTATAACTACCTGAAAAAAGTCGATGATGCGCGTCGCTCTTGATGTCTTCTGTACCGTCAAACTACCCAAGGGGAGTCTTCCACGTGGGGGCGTCTGACATAGCGTCAGGGCCTGATGCCCGGGGTTATTGCTCTGGGGTGCTGATTCGGCCCGCCATGCCGGGGGCGGTCATACCCGGGATATAAGCATCTGAAATGCAGGCGCGGCAGCGGTTCATGAAGGCTTCGACCACGTTGCGCATTTTGTTGTGGCGTACCCAGGCCAGGCCGAGCCGCATGGGGCGATGCCTGCCCTCAAGGTTGACGTTGACCAGTTTCTTGCCATCAAGGGAATGGGCAGTACGTGGCCTGACGTTGGCCAGCGAGTAGCCAACCCCGTTTCCGACCAGAGACCGAAGCACGTCCGGGCTGGTAGAGCGTGCGCCGACCAAGGGGGTTATGCCGGCATCACGGAACAGCCCCAGAAAATATTCCCGGCTCAGGGGCAAATCGAGCAATACCATCGGTCGCTGGGACAGCTCTTGCAATGACACCATGCGCTGGTGAGCCAACGGGTCTGAGGCGCTGACAATCACGAACGGAGGCAGGGCCGCCAGACCTTCGAAGGCGATGTCGGTTTCGGCCACGTTCAGGTCATACGTAATGGCGACATCAATTTGCGCGTTGCGCAGCCGTTCGATCAGGCCTTCATGATGATCTTCACACTGTGAGACTTCGGCTTCGGGGTGCGCTTTGGCGAACCCCTGGCAGAGTTCGGGGGCAATCATGGCTGCCAGAGGTGTAAAGCACCCGACCCGCAGAACACCGCGTACCGCCATCTGGGCGTTGCTGGCAATATCGTAAAGGCTTTGTGCCTGGTCGAGTGTGTACCGGATTTGCTTGAGCACCTCGAGCCCGACAGGGGTGGCCGACAGGCCTTGGGCGTGGTGTCGTATGAACAAGGCCGTCGAGAGCTCTTTTTCGATTTGTGTAATGGCTGCGGAGATGGACGACGGTGAAATGTGGATGTGTTCCGCCGCTTTGGCGATACTGCCGAATTCGCCGGCGGCGAGGCAGTATTCGAGCTGTCGAAGGGTGAATCGCGTAAGCATGTGCCTGATTTGACCGGGAAAAGACGCTGGCGTCAACGCGAGGTTTCCCCCGGTCATGCGGGCGGGTTACTTGGTGTAGGGACCCCACTGGCCGTTGCTGACGGTGCGGACTTCAATATCAACGGGAATCTGTGTTTGACCGTTGGCGTCGAAGGTTGTCATGCCATTGGCGCCATCGTAGCGGATGTTGCGAATGGCTTTTGCGATACCTGCTTTGTCTTTTACGCCGGCAGTCTTGATGGCCTCGAGCAGGATGCCTGTCGCGTCATAGGCGTATTTTGTGTATGGGCTGTGGGCTTCGGGGTATTTTTTGGCCTCGTAAGCCTTGTACATGGCTTCGAGTTTGGGGTTGCTCTGGGCGGCGGGGACCCCGACGATGGTGCCATCAGCGGCTGCGCCGGCGATCTGGATAAGTTGCGGATCGTGAATGCCGCTGATGCCCAGCATGGGCTGCTTCATGTCGAGTTCGACCATTTGCTTGCGAACAATACCGGCTTCGGTAATGACACCCCCAAAATAGACTGCGTCGGGTTGTAGTGCCTTGATCTTGGTCAGGATGGCGCGAAAGTCGGTTGTGCCTACGGGGAAGCTTTCAACGGCAACGACCTCACCCCCGGCGTCCTTGAAAAATTTGCCAAACCACTGTTCATTGGCTCTGCCGTAGTCGCTGGTGTCGGCAACAATGGCAATCCGCTTGGCGCCCATGTCTTTTGCCGCCCAATCGGCCAACGGCTTGTTTTCGTTTACCAGTGTGGGTGTGACCCGGGTTGTGTTGGGGAAATTCTGTTCAGTGATTTTGGGGCTGATAGCGCCCCAGACAATGAAAGGCATCTGACTGCGATTGAAGACGGGCAGTGTGGCCAGGGCGACAGGACTGTTCCAGTGGCCGGTAGCGGCAACGACGCTGCGGTCATTGACCAGTTTCAGGGCGGCAGACACTCCGGTCTGGGGGTCCGATGCGTCATCGAGTACGACGCCCTCAACCTTGAACGGTACGCCGTCTTTGGCATTCCATTCGTCGATGGCGAGCAGGAATCCGTTTTTGGCACCCATGCCCTGTTGCGCATTGCCGCCGCTGAGCGGGCCGATAAAACCAAGTTTGATGGTGTCTTGCGCCCGAGCGTCGGGTGTACCCAGAAAGGCAGCGCATGCCAGCGCCAGGGTACTTGCCAGCGCGCGGCGCCGGGTCCAGAAATTGGGCTTGCCAGATTGCGTTTGATTCATGGTCGTTCCTCCGAAATGTCCTTGGATGGGGGTCGGTAACAGCGCAGGCCGTCACACAACTGACACAAATAATACTGGCGACCTTGGCGATGTTGGTTCGTTATTTCTGAGCCAGGTGATTGAAAAATACGAATCAGTGATCTGCGTTTTTTGGGTTTAATGATTCGGTCAAAAACGGCCCGACAGGGTTACAAGGAGACACTACATGCAGGACGTTTTGTTCCAGCAGCTCATCAACTGGTTGACTCTGGGGTGCATCTATAGCCTCCTGGCCCTGGGGTTCAGCCTGTTGTTTGGTGTGCTGCAAGTCATTCACTTTTCGCACGGCGATGTGGCGCTTGTCGCTCCGTTTGTTGCGCTCGCGGCCGTACAGATCCTGGCGACCAGCCTGGGGGCGGATGTTTCATGGCTGTTGCTGGGTGCGGCCTGTCTGATCGCAATCCTGGCGGTTGGTGGGTTGGGCGTCACTCTCGACAAGCTTGTCATCAGTCGGTTTCGTGATGCGCCAGCCATGATGCCGCTGGTGGCGACGGTAGCACTGGGCATTGTCATTCGCGAGTTGATCCGCCACCTTTATCCGGAAGGCAGCAATCCTCACGCGTTTCCGGCCGTTGCCCAAGGCAGTATCCAAACGATGTTTGGCGCCATTCCCATGATTAGTGTGGTGTCCGTTCTGGTGTCGGTGGCCCTGGTCGCGCTGCTGTGGTATGTGCTGCATCACACCCCGGCTGGCATGCGGTTGCGCGCCGTGTCGCAAGACCGTGAAACCGCCCGGTTGTTCGCCATTCCGACAGGTCCTGTGTTTCGGCGTACGTTTTTCATGGCCTCTGCCATTGGTGCGGTCGGAGGCGTTTTTCTGGCCAGCTACGCCGGGGTGGTGCGCTTTGACTTCGGGATTCAGGCCGGTCTGATTGGCTTTTCGGCGGCTGTGGTGGGTGGGCTGGGTCGCCTGGGCGGCGCCATTATCGGCAGTCTGCTGATCGCGGCCATTGAAACGGTAGTGCAGGGCTATGTGCCCAATGGTACGTCGTATCGCCTGGTGTTTGTGTTTGCGCTGGTCATTCTGGTGCTGATTTTCCGTCCGGCCGGTCTGTTCGGAACCAACAAGATGGAGAAAGTCTGATGCAAAAACTTGTTCATGCGTCATCTGCACCCGGCCACGACCTGGACCCGGTGTCACGTGGTGCGGATATGGGCATCGTTATCGGTTTGACATTCGGCGCTACGGTATTGCTGTGGGCGTTCCTGATGGCCGAAAGCTGGGTGACGGTACTGGTCTTGCTGGCCGTGTTCGCCGTGGGGCTGGTCGTGGTACAGAAGCGGCCTTTGCTCGAGGAGCGCCTGGTCAGCGCCTTTCATCGTTCTCGCCGTCTGGCCATCTTGCTGGGCATTGCCCTGGCGATGGTGTTTCCCTGGACCCTGAACGGTGACAGCTATGCCATGCATTTGCTGATCATTGCCAACCTGTACGCCGTATTGGCACTGGCGCTGAATTTCCAGTTGGGCAGTGCCAATATCCCTAATTTTGCAACGGGGGCTTCTTACGGCATCGGGGCGTATGCGTCCGCACTGCTGGCCATACATTTCGGTGTCAGTTTCTGGGTTTGTCTGCTGGTGGCGGCCATTGTTGCCACGACCTTCGGCTACTTGCTGGGTTTGCCATCGATGCGTACCCGCGACAGCTATCAGGCACTGGTCACCATTGCCTTCGGGATTGTGGTCCACCAGTTACTGATGAATTTTGAATGGACGGGCGGTGCCAATGGGCTGGTGGGTATTCCTGCCCCCACCTTGTTCGGCCATTCGTTCAATGACCCTATCGAGCTGTTTGGTCGCAGCCTGCCCAGCCAGGGTAATTTCTACTACGTCTCGGTCGTGCTGGTGGCCATCGCTATTTTGTCGGCCAAGCGTTTGCACAGTTCCCGCGTTGGCCTGGCCTGGAATGCGTTGCGCGATGACGAGATTGCCGCTCGCGCCTGCGGCATCAATGTCACCTGGTACAAGGTGCAGGCTTTCGCGGTGGATGCGTTTCTGGCTGGTTTTGCCGGCACGGTATACGCGTTTTATGTCAGCTTCATCTCGCCGGAAAACTTCACCTTCCTGGTGTCCGTCACCATCATGACGATGGTGATTGCGGGTGGGATGGACAACATTCTGGGCGTTATTGTGGGCGCCCTGTTGCTGACCCTGTTGCCCGAAAAGCTGCGCGCTTTCTCCGACTACCGCATTTTGTTCTATGGCCTGGTGGTCATTGCTTTCCTCGTCATCCGCCCACGCGGCATTTTCCCACAGCGAGTCCGTAATCATGAGCACTGAAAAGACGTTTTCAGCCGACGCGCCGCTCGTGCTCGAGGGGCGTTCCTTAACCATGCAGTTTGGCGGCCTGGTGGCTGTCGAGGATGTCGATATCTGCGTCAGGCGCGGTGAGGTTCTGGGCATTATCGGCCCCAACGGTGCAGGCAAATCAACCTTGCTGAATTTGTTGACCGGTATCTACCAGCCCACGCGCGGCGAGGTTTATCTGGACGGCCGCAGTCTTGCCGGTTTGCCGGCCCACAAAATTGCCGAAGCCGGCATTGCCCGCACGTTTCAGACCAGTCGTCTGTTTGGCAGTCTCAGTGTGCTGGACAACGTCATCATCGGCATGCATACGCGCACCCGCTGCGGCGTCTTGATGGCGATGTTGTTGCCTGGACGTGCCAAGGCCGAGATGCGCCGATCGGCGGATCGGGCTTGCGAGTTGCTGAACAGCGTTTCCCCCGATCTTTACGAGCGGCGCAACCAATTGGCCAGCAGTTTGCCGCAGGCGGACCGCCGACGTCTTGAAATCGCGCGGGCGCTGGCGACAGAGCCCAAGGTGGTGCTGCTGGACGAGCCTTCCAGCGGGATGGATGACCGCGACACGGATGCCCTGATTGCCGACATTGAAAAGTTGCAGGGGGCCAACCCTGACCTCAGTTTCATCATCATCGAGCATGACATGCGCTTGGTGGCGGCGTTGCCCGACCGCGTGATGGTGCTTGATTACGGCCGCAAGATTGGCGATGACCTGTTTGAGGTCGTCCGTCAGATGCCACGGGTCCAGGAAGCTTATTTAGGAAAGAAGGCCAGTCATGCTTGAACTTGATGCCATCAGTACCCGTTACGGGGTTGTCAACATTCTCAACAAGGTCAGCCTTGAGGTGCCGCAGGGTGAGGTCGTGTGCCTGCTCGGGCCGAACGGGGCAGGCAAAACCACCACCTTCAAGGCAATCGCCGGGTTGTTGCCCTTGCAGCATGGGCGCATCAGCATTTTTGGCAAGAATCTGGCCGATTCGCGTACCGAAGCCCTTGCGGGGATGGGGGTGGGTTTTGTTCCCGAAGGCCGCCGGCTGTTTCCGGAGCTGAGCGTGCGGGAAAATCTGCAGGTCGGCTACGACGCCCTGCGACCCAATGAACGTTTTGAGCAGGCGCTGGAGCGGGTGGTCGAGCTGTTCCCCCGTGTGGGTGAGCGATTGGCACAGGCGGCGGGCACGTTGTCCGGTGGCGAGCAGGCCATGGTGGCCCTGGGGCGGGTGCTGATCGGGCAGCCCCGGCTGGTCATCATGGACGAACCGACGCTGGGGTTGTCGCCCAAGCTGATCGAAGAGTATTTCGTCACGGTCGAGCGTATCCACAAAGAGGGCATCACCGTGCTGCTGATCGAGCAGAACGCGGAAGCCGCCTTGTCGATCGCTCACCGTGGTTATTTGTTGCTCAAGGGCCAGATTGTTGCATCGGGTGGAGCGCAAGAGCTGCTGGGCAACGACGTGATCAAACATTTGTACCTGTAAATCAGGCCGGTTTGTCCGGGCCGCTGGCCCGACCGGTCAACTCCGTCGAGTGACTTGCGGGTCATCGACGGCTCTCCTTAAAGAATCTATCCCTGAAAAGGAAAAACCATGACGGTTGACAAAATTTCCATTGATACCCTGGTTGTTGGTGGCGGGCAGGCCGGCATCGCCATGAGCGAGCATCTGGGCAAGGCCGGTGTGCCGCATGTCGTGATCGAGCGTAACCGGATTGCCGAGCAGTGGCGCACCGGTCGTTGGGATTCCCTGGTGGCCAATGGCCCGGTCTGGCATGACCGGTTTCCCGGTCTGGAGTTCGAGGGGCAAGACCCCGACGCGTTCGCCACCAAAGACAGTGTGGCAGATTACTTCGAAGATTACGCGCGCATGATCAATGCACCCATCCGCACCGGGGTGTCGGTAACGCGGGTCACCCGGAATGAGGGGCGTCCGGGCTTTACGGTTGAAACCACCGATGGCATTTACGATGCCCAGAGTGTGGTGGTGGCAACCGGCCCTTTCCAGCGACCGGTCATTCCGGCAATTGCGCCGACGCAGGCCGGCATCACCCAGATGCATTCGGCGCACTATCGCAACCCTGAACAGCTACCAGAGGGGGCTGTGCTCGTAGTCGGCGCGGGCTCATCGGGGGTACAGATTGCTGACGAGCTGAACCGCGCCGGTCGCAAGGTGTATCTGTCGGTTGGCCCCCACGACCGGCCGCCGCGCTCATATCGTAACCGCGACTTCGTCTGGTGGTTGGGGGTGCTGGGCGAGTGGGACCAGGAAGTGCCGCGTGCCGGTCGCGAGCACGTGACCATTGCGGTGACGGGCGCCCGCGGTGGCTACACCATCAATTTCCGGGAGCTGGCCCAGGAGGGTGTCCATCTGGTGGGCGTCACCAAGGCCTTTGCTGATGGGGTCGCCGAGTTCAATGCCGACCTGGTGGAAAACCTGAATCGCGGCGATGAGAACCATTTGTCGTTGCTGGAGGCCGCTGATGCCTACATTCGACGCAATGGTCTGGATCTGCCCGAAGAACCGGATGCCCGTAAAGTGTTTCCCGATGCCGAGTGCATTACGAACCCAACGTTGCAGCTCGATCTGGCAAAGGCGGGGGTCGCCACCATCATCTGGGCAACCGGGTATTCGGTTGATTACCAGTGGCTTGAGGTCGATGCGTTCAATGCGCAAGGCAAACCGCTTCATCAGCGGGGCGTGTCTCCCGAGCGAGGTGTCTATTTTCTGGGTTTACCCTGGTTGTCCCGCCGTGGTTCGTCGTTCATCTGGGGGGTGTGGCACGATGCCAAACATATTGCCGATCACATTCTGACCCAGCGCAAGTACATGGCGTATCGCGACGCAACGCAACGTGGCTCACAGGAACTGTGATCAACAACTTTACCGAATCAAGCAGGAGCTTTTCATGCCAACACACACCCGTATTCGTATGTTCAACACCAAGGAAACCTATCCGAATCAGTCCCTGGACAATGATTTGTGTCAGGCTGTCCGCGCAGGCAATACCGTTTATGTGCGCGGTCAGGTCGGTACTGATTTTGCAGGCAATCTGGTGGGGCTTGGTGATCCTCGTGCCCAGGCCGAGCAAGCCATGAAAAATGTCAAACAGTTGCTGGAAGAGGCGGGCAGTGATCTGTCGCATATCGTCAAGACCACGACCTACATCATTGACCCCCGTTATAGGGAGCCGGTTTATCAGGAAGTGGGTAAATGGCTGAAGGGGGTGTTTCCGATTTCCACCGGTCTGGTGGTCAGTGCCCTGGGCCAGCCCCAGTGGTTGATGGAAATCGATGTTATTGCTGTCATTCCCGACGATTGGAAGCCTGCTCAGGCCTGAGGAGTCATCATGACATTTTCGATCGTGGGGCGTTGCCAGAGCACCGGTCAGCTGGGTGTGGCCATCAGCTCATCCAGCATTGCCGTTGCGGCGCGTTGTCCGTGGGTGTTGGGGGGGGCGGGTGCGGTGGCCAGCCAGAACATTACACTGCCTGCTCTGGGCTCGTCGGTTCTTGAGTTGCTGGGGCGTGACGGGCTGTCAGCTGCACAGGCACTTGAGCAGGCGCTTGCGGGTGATGCCTGGCGCGAGTACCGTCAGGTGACGGTGATTGATGGCCAGGGCCGTACGGCCTTGTTTACCGGAAAAGAGGCGCTGGGTGTTTATCATGCCGTTGAAGGGATGCACTGCGTGGCCGCAGGCAACCTTCTGGCGTCGACGGGCGTGATTGACGCTATGGTCAGGGCATTCGAAACCGCCCACGGTGATCTCGGCGATCGCTTGATGGTCGCCATGCATGCCGCAGTGGCAGCCGGAGGGGAAGCCGGGCCGGTACATTCGGCAGGCTTGAAAATTGCTGCTGATGTGTCGTGGCCGATTGCGGACTTGCGTGTTGATTGGGCCGAAGATGATCCGATCGGGCAGCTTGATGCGTTGTGGCGTGCGTATAAGCCGCAGATGAATGATTACCTGGTGCGTGCCTTGAACCCGACGGTGGCTCCCAGCTATGGTGTCCCCGGAGACGAGTGACCATGAACACCCGTGAAATTCTCGGGCATTTGATTGCCTTTCCGACGGTCAGTCGTGATTCAAATCTGGCATTGATCCATTTCATTAAAGATTACCTCGCGGGCCTGGGGGTTGAAAGCGAGCTTTTTCTGAATGAGGACGGGACCAAGGCCAGTTTGTTTGCCACGTTAGGTGCCACCGGGCATGGTGGGATTTTGCTGTCGGGGCATACCGATGTGGTGCCGGTGGACGGCCAGGCCTGGACCGTTGATCCTTTCCGGATGTCAGAGCATGAGGGCCGTCTGTACGGGCGTGGGGCTGCCGATATGAAGGGGTATATTGCCTCGGTGCTTGCGGCCGTTCCCGTGTTCCTGGCCAAACCGTTATCCATGCCCGTGCATCTTGGCTTTTCCTATGATGAAGAGGTAGGGTGTCTGGGGGTTCGTCCGATGCTGGCCGAACTGGCCAAGCGGCCTGACAAGCCGGCGTTGTGCCTGATTGGCGAGCCTACGGAAATGAAGCCGGTGCTGGGCCATAAGGGCAAGCTGGCCATGCGTTGTCGGGTCAAGGGTGCGGCATGCCATTCGGCGTACGCGCCGCAGGGTGTGAATGCGATCGAGTACGCGGCCAGGCTGGTTAACCGGCTAGGCGAGATTCGGGATCGTCTGGCGCGGCCCGAGCATCACGATGAACGTTTCGACCCTCCATTCTCGACCGTACAAACGGGTGTGATCAAGGGCGGGCGTGCATTGAATATTGTGCCTGCCGAGTGCGAGTTTGATTTCGAGATCCGGGCAGTGCCGGGTTTTGATCCGCAAACGGTTCCCACCGAGCTGGGTGAGTATGCGCGGACTGAGTTGTTGCCTGGAATGCGTTCGGTCAGTTCGGATTCTGATATCCGGTTTGAACCGTTGGGTGATTATCCGGGGCTGGCCACACCGGCTGACAGTGATGCGGCCAGACTGCTGTCGTTCCTGACCGGCTCTGACGACTTCACGACGGTTGCGTTTGGTACCGAGGGTGGGCTGTTTAATCAGGAGGGGATCAAAACGGTGATTTGCGGACCCGGCAGTATGGACCAGGGGCATAAGCCCGATGAGTTCGTCACACGCGAGCAATTGCAGGCGTGTGACGACATGTTGGCCCGTTTGGCGGGGTATTTGCAGAACGCCTGAACAGGCGTTAGCGCACCCGCATTACTGCGTCAGTTTGCCGTCTTTGTCGTAGTCGTAGCGGTCAAAGTCGCGCATCACGTGTTCGATGAACTCATCCAGCGTGATGGTGCCGTCTTTGTTGACATCGACAACCCCAAACTGTTCGGTAGTGATGATTTCACTGGCCTCGTCGGGTGACAGACGCTGATTGCCGTCTTTGTCCAGCTTCTGGAACGACTCGCGCATGAACTGTTCGTATTCGTCTTTGCTGATGCCGCCGCTTTTATTGCGATCGAGCTGGGCAAAGTGCTCTGGCGTCAGGGCAGGCTGGGATGCTGCTTGTTGAGCCTGGGCCATGGAGACCGTGGCCAGCAGGCCGGCCAGCAGGCAGGCGGCGGGTTTAAAGCGGAATGTTTTCATTACTTGCACCCCATCTGGTTGCCAAGGTAGCCGCCGGCACCTGCGCCGACGGCGGTCATTGCCGTACGGCCACGACCACCGCCAATGGTGCTGCCCAGCAGGCCGCCGATGACAGCACCGCCCACGGTACCGGCAATGCAGTTGAATTCTGAGTTGTTACCGCTGCTGCGGGCGCCCGAGGGGCTTTGGCAGGCCGTTAACGCGCCAAGGCTGGCCAGGGCGACAATTAAAGTGATTTTGCGCATGATTGTCTCTGTGGCTGATGAATACTACCCGCATCAAGGATTTTCGCGGGCTTGCACGAGATGCTGCAGGCCTGAGAGCCTGCCGCATCCCGTGTGGTCTGATTATGTCACGACCGGTTGCGTTTGCACATGGGGATGCAACGCGATGGTGCCGTATTGCGTACTTAGCCTGAATTGCGAAGCCCCGCCGCGATGCCATTGATGGTCATGTGAATGGCACGCTGGTTGCGGTCTTCCGTGCCGTCTTTGGCCGGTCGGCGCCGTGTTTTACGATCGCGGCGCAGCAGCTCGACCTGCAGGTGGTTGAGGGGGTCAATGTAGGCGAAGCGCTCGCTCAGGGCATCGCGCAAGACGTCATCGTGTTCGAGCAAGGCATGGCCTGTAATGTCAGAGAAGCGCGTGCACGTCAGCTGGTATTCGGCAGCGATGCGCCCGAAAACCGTGTCCCGCAGCCGGGTGTCGGCGACCAGGCTGGCGTAATGGCGGCCGATATCCAGGTCAGTTTTTGCCAGTACCTGTTCCATGTTCGACAACAGGGTTTTGAAGAAAGGCCAGTCACGCGCCATTTCCTGCAAGGTGGCCAGTCGGGCCTTGGCGGTGGCGGGGCTGCCATCGCAGCCCTCGGTAATGTAACGGTCAATGGCTGAACCGACGCCGTACCATCCCGTAATCATCAGGCGGCATTGGGCCCACGAGAACCCCCATGGAATGGCGCGCAAGTCGTGGATGGTTTGCGAGGTTTTGCGTGATGCAGGACGCGAGCCGATATTCAGGCCGGCAATTTCCAGAACCGGAGTGGATGCGAAAAAATAGTCATTGAAGCCGGGTGTCTGGTACACCAGGTCGCGGTAGGTCTGCTCGGCGACTTCAGACATGAATTGCGCCACATGGCCATAGCGGGCCATGTTCTGGTCTTCAACCTGGGTGGCCGACGATTTTGGGGTCAGGCTGCTTTCGAGGGTTGCCGCCACGAAGTTTTCCAGGTGCCAGCGCCCCACGTTGGCGTCTTTGTACTTGACCTGGATCACCTCGCCTTGTTCTGTCAGGCGAATCTGGCCGTTGACCGTGCCGGGGGGCTGCGCCAGGATCGCTTCGTAGCTTGGGCCGCCGCCGCGGCCGACCGAGCCGCCACGACCATGGAATAACCGCAGCCGCACTTTACGCTTTTTGAATACGTGGACCAGTTGCCGTTCGGCACAATACAGTGCCCAGTTCGATGTCAGGTAACCACCGTCCTTGTTGCTGTCAGAGTAGCCCAGCATGACTTCCTGGATTCCGTGGTGGATGGTGTGCACGCGCTCGGTGACCTCGGGCAGGTCGAGCCACGCGGCCATGATTTCCGGTGCCATTTGCAGGTCGGGAATGGTTTCAAACAGCGGGGTTACCATCAACCCGGTTTGCACCGGCGTGTTATGGCGCTGCGCTGACGGCGTGATCAGTCCGGTTTCCTGTTGCAAGACCAGCACTTCCAGCAGGTCGCTGAGCGTCTCGGTGTGTGAAATGATGGCCTGACGAACGGCGCCTTCGCCATATTTGCGTCGGCCGTGTGCGGCCATACGGAAAATGGCCAGTTCTTTTTCGGTTTCGGCAGAATAGGTGACCCAAGGGGAGACCAGGGGCCGGGTTTGTTGCAGTTCTGCCCTCAGGACGGCCTGTTTGCTGTCCTCGTCAAGCTGGCTGTAGTTGACGGGCTTGCCTTGCCAGGTTACCCCGGCTATTTCGAACAGTTCGGTCAGTACCCGTTCATGTACGTCCGAATTCTGTCGCAGATCGACGGATGCCAGGTGAAAACCGAAAATGCCGATGGCCTGGATGAGACCTGACAGCCGCAATGTGGCAATGACATGCCCATGGTGTTTGTCCAGCGAATCGGCCAGGGTTTGCAGATCGGCCTGCAAGGCCGTGGGCGTGTCGTACGGCACGGCCTCGTAGGTTGGCCGCTGGGCTTGCGGCCGGCCGGTCAGCGTGATTGCGGTTGCGGCAAGCCGGGCATAAATGTGAATCAGGGCACGCCGGTAGGGCTCGTCCTGACGGTGTTCGGAGGTGTCCTGGCTGGTTTGCGCCAGCGCCATCAAGGCGGGGCTGGCAGAACCCAGCGACGTGGAAATAGACAGCTCTTTGCCCAGGGTATGGACTTCGTTCAGGTAATGACGCAACGCCACGGCCGATTGCCGCAGCAGAGCTTGTTCCAGGGTGTCGGCATTGACATTGGGGTTGCCGTCGCGATCACCGCCGATCCAGCTGCCCATTTGCAGGAAGGTGGGCAAGGTGGGCAGGCGGTTGTTGAACACGGACTTGCCCGACGGGTTCAGGCGCAGGTTCAGCTCGTGATAAAGCTCGGGGATGGCGGTCAGGAATGTACTGTTGTAGTAACTGAGTGAATTGTCGATTTCGTCGATCACCGTCAGTTTTTGCCAGCGCAGCATGCGGGTTTGCCACAGGGTGGCGACCAGGCCAAGCAGTTGCTGTTCAAGCACCTGTTGTTCCATGGTGGATAGCGTCGAACGGTCAGTCGCCAGCACGCGGGCAATCTCGCGGTGCAGGTCCAGCGTACTTTTGCGCTGCACTTCGGTCGGGTGTGCGGTCAGTACCGGTACGATGCAGGCTTCGCTCAGGTAGCTCTGAATGCGCTGACGGCTGACACCACGCGCTTGCAGGGCCGTCAGGGCCTGTTGCAGGCTGCCCTTGATACGAGTGTCATCGGCCAGCACGGCGTTGCGATGGCGCCGGTTCTGGTCACGGTCTTCGGCAATATTCGAGAGTTGCAGGAAATAACTGAAGGCGCGACCCACCGACGAGGCTTCTTTTGGGCCCAGGCGGCCAATCGCCTGCGTCAGCGCCTTGCTGTCGGCAGGGTTGCCTTCGCGCCGGAAGGTTACGGCCGACCGCCGAAGTTTTTCAACGACGTTGTAGGTCGTGACGCCTTCCGAATCGCGGATCACTTCACCCAGCGCTTTTCCCAGGCGGCGAATATCCTGACGCAGCAGGTTGGTGGTTTCGGATTGTCGTTCAGGTGAAGCGGCCGATCGTTTCATGGGTCTCCCGGGGAATGATTTTTGCGCCTTAGTTTAACGGTTCCCCAGGCGATCATTTTCAGTGTACTTTACGTCAGCAAGGGACGGTTTTTGCTGCACAGTGCCACGGGTGACAGCGATACCGGCTCAAGCCTGTCCACCTGGCGGTCCTGGGAGCGGAACGTTGTCACGGTCGGGTCCTCACCCGCGAGGCGGAAGAAAGACACGGATTGGACCAGTTGCGTGGCCATGCTGCGCAAGCTGGCGGCAGCAGCTGTCATTTCGTCGACCAGCGACGCGTTTTGCTGGGTGACATGGTCCATGTCGTTCACTGCGCCACCCACTTCAAGGACGCCGGTATTCTGTTCTTTGCTGGCCACGCTGATTTCGCCGACGATGTCATTGACGCGCTGGATGGCCGTCTGGATTTCGTGCATGGTGTTGCCGGCTTCGTCGACCAGGGCGGTGCCTTGCGCCACCCGACTGACACTGGCGGTGATGAGGGTCTTGATTTCGTTGGCCGCCGAAGCGCTGCGTTGGGCCAGGGCCCGAACCTCGCTCGCGACGACGGCGAAGCCACGCCCTTCGGTCCCGGCACGGGCGGCTTCGACGGCGGCGTTCAGCGCCAGAATATTGGTCTGGAAAGCAATGCTGTCAATCACCCCAATGATTTCCTGGATACGGCGTGAAGATTCATTGATGTCGTTCATGGTGGTGACGACATTCTGGACGACGTCGCCGCCTTTGCCGGCAATAGACGCCGCCTCGCGGGCCAGCAGCGCGGCCTGCTGCGCATGTTCGGTGTTCTGGGACACCATTTCACCCACCTGACGCATGGTGACGCTGGTTTGCTGCAGCGCAGAGGCCTGGTTCTCGGTACGTTCGGACAGGTCGCTGTTGCTATGGGCAATCTGCTGGCTGGCGCTGGCGACGCTTTCGGCGTTGCTTCGAACATTGGCGACGATCCGGGCCAGCGACTGCTGCATGTCGCGCAGGGTGCCGAGCAAGGGTGAAAATTCGTCGCGGGTCGTGTCGGTGATTTCCGAGGCCAGGTTGCCGGCCTGCACGTGCTGTGCCAACTGGCTGGCCAGGGCGACGCGGCGTTTCAGGCTGCGGCTGACATACGCCACGGCAAGCATCAGGGCAACCACTGATGCGGCAACCAGCGTCAGCAAGGTCGCCAAGGTGTTGTCGACATCGGTGGCGATGCCTTCAATTTCGCTGGACAGCGCAGAACGCTGGGCGGAAACCGTCTCGGCCAGTACGGCCAGTACCTGATTTCGGGCGGGAATGGTTTCGTCGACAAGGTAAGCGAAGGCGGCGTCACGCTGGCCCGAGGTGATCAATTGCAGGTTCGCTTCCCCTTTGCGCCAGAACAGGTCCAGTACAGGGGGAAGCTTGTCGAACAGGGCGCGGTCGGTGGGCGTTGAAATGGTGGACTCGTAGTTGCGGACGGCGTTTTCGATGGTTTGGCGCTTGAGGCTGATGTCGTTCAGGGTTTCCTGCAGTTCTTGAGGGTTACGCGCCAGGATGGCATGACGCAGTTGCAGGGATACGCGGGTGATGTTCAGTTCGGTGGCGGCGGCCAGAGCGGCTTGCTGCGCCCGGACAGATTCGGTTTGGCGCGCGGCCTGGGTGACGGCGGTAAGCTGGATGTAGGCAAACACCGCCAGGGCGATGAGTGCCAGGGAAACAGAGAAGGCGATGACGGTCAGGCGCCCCGCGATACCGACAGGTTTGTTTGAGAACACGGCTGGACCTTTCAAGTTGGTTTGGGTTAGAAAAAACTCTAATTGTCTTAGACAAAAGAGTCAATATTTTGTTTTTATCACTTTTAAAGGGGTGATTTTTCACTTTTGACTTAGACAAAATGTGTTTTTCGAGCGTGTGAAACGGTAGAGTAAGGTCATTGGCCTGCGGCCGGCAGAGGTTCTGCGTTACAGTCTGGAATCATTAAAATGATTACTTTCCAAGGATTTGATCAAACTCATGTTGCTCGATAACTTCCGCCGCGAATGGAGCACGATATCCGACAGCGCAAATGGTGCTGTGGCGAGCGAACTGTCGCGCATTGTTGCGGCTAATGCCGATGCGCTTGCGCGGTCGTTCTACGAGATCATGCTCAAAGACCCGCAAGCCAGTGGCTTTCTTGATCACGATCAGGTCAAGCTGCGTTTGCATGCTTCGTTGGTGCGCTGGTTGCTGCAGTTATTCGGCGTTGATGCCGACGCGCAGGCCGATGACATTTACGCGTTTCAAATGAAAGTGGGCGATGCTCATGCCCGTATAGATATCCCGGTGTCGCTGGTGCTCAAGGGCGCTCGCGCGCTGAAGTCATGCTTTTGCAGCTTTCTGGACGAGGCGCCCGCCGATATTACCGATTTCGGGTTTCGGGCCAACCGCCTGTTTGGCATGAAGATTGATCTGGCCATGGAGGTCATGAGCCAGGCGTATGCCGTGACCACTAGCCGCAAGGCGCGCTCCAGCGAGGCGTACCGGCTGTTCTCCATTACCGAAAATCTGGCGACTGAAAAAGAGCGTCAGAAGGCGGCGTTGCTCGACTGGGAAAGTGCGGTCATGTTTGAAGCCGCCATGGGCAGCCCTTCTGCCAGTTTGCAACGCATGCGTGAGTCGGAATTCGGCTTGTGGTTTCGTCACAAGGGCATGCACGCGTTTCAGGGGGTGCCGGAAGCCGATGTGATCGTCCGGGTCATGGATCAGGTGGATGAGGAGTGTCTGGCCGAGCTGACGCAGCCCGATCTTCAGATCACACGGCGTGCCGAAGTTGTGCGTGAAATTCGCAGCCATGCGCGCAACGTGCAATTGCAACTGGCCAGTCTGTTTGCCCACAGTCTTGAGCTTGAATCAGGCAAAGATGTCCTGACCCGCTTGTTGAACCGGAAATTTCTGCCAACCGTGCTGATGCGCGAAATCGAGCACAGCCGGAAACATGGCCGTGCGTTTGCCATTGCGGTC
>JAAYID010000354.1 GCA_012744285.1 Alcaligenaceae bacterium | reverse complement strand
TTGTGCGGGCGGCGACCTGACCCTTCATGATCAGTTGAGGCCCGTTTTGGGCCAGAGACAATTTTTCAAACTCGAGGAGACAGCGTGGACAAACAGCGCGTTTTAATCACAGCCGGAGCCTCCGGTATTGGTCTGGCCATTGCACGTGCGTTTCATGCGCGCGGGGCCCGTGTGTATGTCTGTGACATCGATGAGACGGCCCTGGCCGCATTGCAAACTGCGTTGCCGGGTGTGCATACCGCCTTGTGCGACATCGGCAGCCGGGCTGAAATCGAAAAGATGGTTCCTGACGCTGCTGTGCGGTTGGGCGGCATTGATGTTCTGGTCAATAACGCGGGTATTCCCGGGCCAACTTCGCCGGTCGAGTCCTTTGACCCTGACGCCTGGGATCGGGTGATGCAGATTAATCTGAACGGCACCTTCAATGTCACCCGCATGGCGATTCCGTACCTGCGTGAATCGAAGGGTGGGTCTGTCATCAATATGTCGTCTGTTGCAGGGCGGTTTGGTTATCCCAACCGTTCAGCATATTCCACCAGCAAATGGGGGCTGATAGGCTTCACCAAAAGTCTGTCGATTGAGTTGGGCAGCTACGGTATTCGTGTCAACGCCTTGTTGCCAGGTGCGACCGACGGCCCGAGGTTTCAGCAGGTCCTGGAAGGACGGGCGCGCATCAGTGGCCGGTCCCTGGACGCCGTGGCGGCCGACGCCATGTCGTCGCAGTCATTGAAGTATCTGGTGGATCCTGCTCACATTGCCGATATGGCTGTGTTCCTGGCTTCCGAGAGCGGTCGTTCGATCTCGGGCCAGGCGTTGTCAATTGATGGCGACATGCAACATACCGCGACGTGATCGTGTTTGATCCGGTCTGATGTTTTCTGTTTGCGCCGGTAATGGAACCCGCCGGCGTCGTCAGGGTGCGTTTTACGTACCTGAATGTGCCCTTGCAGCTGCGCACTTTCGGGATAACGATGGGCAGTTGCGGGATAGTCGCCACAGGGTGGGCTTCCCCATAATGCATCTGTCAAACAAAACAACTCATCCATGACATCAGATTCAGGAGACAACACCATGCATGACATGCAAGGTAAGGTGGCCATCGTCACCGGCGGTTCAACATTGATTGGTGCGGCGGTTGCCAAAGCGTTCTGCGAACGCGGCGCGGCCGTGGTGATAGCCGATATCGACGAGGCGGGTGGCAACGAGGTGGCAAGCGGTCTTGGTGATCGCGCCATTTTTGTCAAAACCGATTTATCCGATGACGCCCAGATCGATGCCTGCGTAAAGCAAGCGGTCAGCCGTTTTGGCGGGGTCGACTACCTGGTCAATCTGGCCTGCAGCTACGTTGACAACGGTATCGAAGCGACGCGTGAAGACTGGCATCAAAGTTATGACGTCAATGTTGTTGGCGCCGTCATGATGATGAAAGCCTGCCGCCCGCACATGATCCAGCGCGGCGGTGGTGCCATCGTCAATTTCAGCAGCATCAGTGCCAAGGTCGCCCAGATCGG
>JAAYID010000031.1 GCA_012744285.1 Alcaligenaceae bacterium | reverse complement strand
GCCTTGCGGCGTCTCGATCTTGATGTCATAGGCGGTAACCAGCAAACCCGCTTTGACCAGCCCATCACCCAGCAGACGCCCTGCCTCACCAAAACCAATCAGACCCACTTCACGGATTTCAAGGGGGGAAGTATCGCCAGCCATGTCTCGCCTCGTTCATCCAGAATATAGGCGGAATTTTGCACGACGTTCAGCGATTTTCCAACCCGCCGGCAAAACACGCTATTGCAGCAACCACTGGGCCAGCAGTGCGCTGACCGCGTCGGGGCGTTCCATGGTCGACATATGGCCGCAGTCTTCAACTGCGCTAAGCCGTGACCAGGGCACCGGGACCATTTGCTGCATGATTTCATGGCGGGCATAGGAGCTCCAGGTATCTTGCCGGCCGCAGATCAAGCGGGTAGGACAACGCAGCAATGACAGTACCGGCCCGGCATCGGGGCGCCCCAGCAATGCCGTGATCTGGGCTTCAAATTCGGCCGGCGTACGGCGTTCGATCATGGCAAGGATCTCGTCAAAAAGCGGAGTTGCCACGCGGTCAGGGTGGACCATGCCGGGTGCCCACTGCTGACCCATGGCCCGCATCCCCCGGGTTTTGGCGATTTCAAGCAAGTTCATGCGCTTGGCCCGTTCTTGCTCACCGGCCTCGCCGACAGCAATCGGTTCGAAACCGGTGTCCAGCAACGCCAGGCGCGACACCCGTTCAGGGGCCTTGCGCACAACTTCGAGGGCAACGCGCCCCCCCATGGAGTGTCCGGCCAGCGCAAAGGTTTGTGATGGCGCCTCACGCAAGACCTTTTCGGCCATGGCGCTGATACTGTCCAGTGACTTATAGTCGGGAACCACGGTATCGGCAATGGCCGACAAGGCCGCCCGCTGGTGCGTCCAGACCGCTTCATCGCACAACAACCCCGGAAGAAGCAGCAAAACCTGTTTGGTCATGAAAACCCCATGCAAAAGTTAGTGGCCCGCGCCCGGTCATGGGCATAGGCCTGAGGGTGAACCCGAACGCGGGTCTGAGCCCGACCAGATACGGGCCGGAATATGAACGCGACCATCAAACAGCCAGCGCGCTGTGCGAATCAGGGCGGCACTGGCCACAGCGACCTGGTCACCCGCGCGCTCAAGCTGCAGCTCAACCGACAAATGCCCGGTGGGATGCTCGATATCGAGCACGGCAACACCGGTAAATAAACCGGGGTCTGACCCCGATTGTTCGACCTGCTGTTCGGGCCTCAGGGGCGAACCCCTATCGTCGCCTGACACCGACGGCCCGGATTGACGTGTCGCCGGCAGCACGTCAGGCATCTGGCCCTCGGTACTGGCCACAGACCCGGGTAAAGCAACCGCCGTAGCCACACTGACGGCCGCCAGCACCCCGATAGAGGTGTGACACTTGTGGGGAATGAAGCACCGCGTGTTGATGGCCCCGCCATTGACAGGCGAAGACACCAGGCACATCTTGGGTACCGTACGTGTAGTGACATCACCCAGATTCATCAATGGGCCAACCTTGAGACGAATGGCCTCGATGCGCGCTTTAAGATCGGCATCGGCATCCAGAACCTGCGCAGACTCGGTACCCTCAAGCCCCAAGTCGGCGGCACGCATCAACACCATGGGCATGCCGTTATCAATGCACGTGACCTGGATACCGTTGATGACATCCACCACCTGCCCGGTAGGCAGCAAGGCACCGCACGATGACCCGGCGGTATCACGAAATTCAATGGGAATGGGGGCGGCCGTGCCGGGCACGCCATCAATGGCCTGGGCACCGTCGTACCTGACCTGCCCACCCGGTGTCGGCACCGAAGCGACCGCAATCTGCCCGGTGTTAACCATGTGAATGGCCACCCGGGTGACACCATCGACGGCAGCCAACAGGCCGGTTTCAACCGCAAACGGGCCCACACCCGCCAGGATATTGCCGCAGTTCTGGCCGTAGTCGACCCGCGCCTCGTTGATCAGAACCTGGCCGAACAGGTAATCGACATCGGCATCAGACCGTATTGACGGCGACACAATCGCCACCTTGCTGGTCAGCGAGTCGGCACCGCCGATACCGTCAATCTGGCGCTTGTCGGGCGAGCCCATGACGGCCAGCAGCACCTGATCGCGCAAGGCTGGGTCGACCGGCAAATCGGCCGCATGGAAATACGCGCCTTTCGACGTACCCCCACGCATTTGTACACACGGGATTCTGGTCTGCACGGTGCCCCCTTGCGCTTAGAGCTGATCCAGCGATTCGATATAGCGCAAGCCCTTGGCCGCCAGCCGCTCGCGCATGCCGTAGTGGTCGAGACCCAGCGTACCGGTGGCCAGCACATCGCGCGTGGCGTTTTCCTTATCGGTACGCTGGCGTGCGGCTTGTGCCACCACACCCGCCTGGGCCACGGGAACCACCGCGATACCATCATCGTCGGCCACCACGACATCACCGGGGTTGACCCACTGACCGGCACACACGACGGGCACATTGACCGAACCCAGGGTTTCCTTGACCGTACCAGCGGCCGAAATGACCTTTGACCACACCGGAAAACCCATTTCTTTAAGCACGGCAACATCACGCACACCGGCATCGATAACCAGACCACGCACACCACGAGCCATGGCCGACGTGGCGAGAAGATCGCCGAAATAACCGTCGGTGCATTCAGACGTGGGGGCCACCAACAGCACGTCACCGGCCTGGCATTGTTCTATGGCAACATGGATCATCCAGTTATCGCCCGGGGGCACCAGGACGGTAATGGCCGACCCCGCAATTTGCGCACCCGGCCAGATGGGCCGCATGTAGGGCGCCAGCAGCCCTAGCCGGGCCTGGGCTTCATGTACCGTGGCCGAACCACACTGGCGCAGGATATCGATATCGGCAGCTGCTGCACGTTGAACCTGGGTAACGACAACGCCGCGCATCATGACAGGTCTCCGACAACGGTGGGGGTAAACCGCATATAGGCTTCAGCGAACTCGATATTGCGAGCGGCCGTGATGCCGATATTGCGCTTGGCCTGAACCCCACGCTGACGTGCCACCCGGGTGTAGTATTCCCACAGGTGCTCTTGCCCGGCCATGCACTGGATGGCCTTGAATTTTGTGTCCCAGACGTCGGTGATATCAAGAAAGGTGTTGGGCACCCATTCGCATTGCTCCGTCTGGTGAGGTTCGAATGCATAAACGGGGGGGGCGCCAATAATGGGCTGGCCCGGGTTATGACCTTCGGCCTGGGCAATGATGCGCGCCTCTTGGGCTACATGCATGGCCAG
>JAAYID010000353.1 GCA_012744285.1 Alcaligenaceae bacterium | reverse complement strand
GGTCTGAATACCGCACTGACCCTTGAAGAGGCTGCCGCTGCAGGTTCGTCGGTTGCCGGTGGTTACGCGACGGTCACTCTGGACACTTCTCCGGAAGATGCCGTCAAGCTGGTGGCTGCACGTCAGGGCGGGGTCATTACTTCGGTGTTGCGACGTCCCGATGATGATGAGGCCACGCGCAAGGCTGTGCGCGGGGATCTGGCCAGTTTGCTGGGGGTAGCCCGGCCACCGCCGGAGCGTATGTCGCGTCGTGCACCGGTCATTTATGGCAGTTCTGCGAAAGTGGCATTGCCGCGCCTTGTACCTGCCGTGCCGGGGCCGCGTCAGGACAGTGGTGTTTTTGAATTGCCACGGGTTCCAGGCTTGGTCAGTCGCCAGGGTGGAACCGATGCTGTCCTGGCGGATACCCGTTCTGGGGTTTACGTCGATGAGTTCACAGAGAGTCAGTTGACCGATGAGGAAAGCCAATGATGGACATGTTGCGGGTCGATCCGGCCCTTTGGTGGCGCCGTGCGTTGATGTTCTGGCCTTGTTTGCTGGTCTTTGGTTGCGCTGGCCTGCCTGAGGCCGTGTGCGCTCAAACCGAACAGTTATTGCAAATGCAGGCCGGCGAAGTCAGGGTTCTGGCTATTCCGGATGTGGCGCGTGTGGCCGTCGGAGATGGTCATGTGGTCAATGCGATTACCACCGAAGAAAAGGAAGTGATCATTTTTGCCCGTAATGAAGGCTCAAGCGCGGTGCAGATCTGGTCTTCACAGGGGTTACGCCACCGTTACCAGGTCGAGGTGGCGCCCGAGGGGGCTCGCCAGACCCAGGCTGAACTGAAGTCCGTTCTCGGTCGCATTCCGAATGCCCAGGTTTCTGTCGTCGGCGACAAGTTGCTGGTCGAGGGTAGTAACCTGTCGGACGGTGACCGCAAGCGCGTTGAGGCGTTGTCCCGGCGTTACCCGCAACTGGTTGATTTCACCAGCATGATCGGCTGGGATCGCATGGTTTTGCTGGATGTGCAGGTGGTGGAAGTGCCCACCAGTCAGTTACAGGAACTGGGTGTACGCTGGGATACGGAAACCACAGGTGGGTTGGGTACCGGCTTTGCCTGGGAACGGGCATCGCGAGGCATCGAAATCCGTCCTGCCGAAGCCCCGCTGGCCATGGCGTTTCCCGCCGGTATCGCAGCGGGTTATTTCGGGGCCAATGCCTTGCTGTCGGCCAAGATCCGGCTGATGGCACAGACCGGTGATGCCGTGGTGCTGGCCCAGCCTCAACTGCTGGCGCGCAGTGGCTCAACAGCCGAATTTCTGGCCGGTGGTGAAGTGCCGTACTCTACCGTCGATGCCAACGGCAACACCAATACGTCGTTCAAGCCCTACGGTGTTTCCTTGAAAATCACCCCGCAAGTCGAGGCCAATGGCGCGATCCGTTCGCGCCTTGAGGTTGAGGTCAGTTCCATCGATACAGCGCTATCCATTCCGACCGGGCCGTCGCTCAAGACCCGACGTGCGGCAACCGAGTTCAATGTGGTGTCCGGGCAGACGTTGGTCCTTGCCGGTTTCATTTCGCGTGAATTGTCGTCGAATGTCAGCAAAGTGCCAGGGCTGGGCGACATTCCAGTGCTTGGCGAGCTGTTCAAGTC
>JAAYID010000352.1 GCA_012744285.1 Alcaligenaceae bacterium | reverse complement strand
GTCGAAGGGCATGCCGAAGTGCTCGAGCTCGTATACGGCATTGGGCGCTTCGCGGCACATGAACTCGATGGCGTCCTGGTCGCCCAGCCAGTCTGAACCCTTGACGGTGTCATACATGTGCCAGTACCAGTTATCTTCGCTCATGTTACCCAATGCAGCACTGACGCCACCTTGAGCGGCCACAGTGTGCGAACGGGTTGGGAACACTTTTGACAGGACGGCAACCGACAAGCCCGCCTGCGCCAGTTGCAGAGAGCAACGCATGCCGGCACCGCCGGCGCCTACGACCACAACGTCAAACTTGCGGCGAGGTAAGGAATTTTTGACAGCAGCCACGGCTTATAAACTCCAGAGAACTTTAGCGAAATAAACAATTGAACCAACAAGCCACAGCACGGTCAGTACTTGCAGGAGCAAACGAATGCCTGCCGGCTTGACGTAGTCCATCCAGATGTCACGCACACCGATCCAGGCGTGCCAGGCCAGCGAGAAGAACGCCAGGGTGGCCAACAACTGACCAACGGGCACGACACCGATACGGAATGTGAAGAGGTTTTGCCAGCCTTCAAAGCTCATGCCCGATGTGAACAGCACACCGAAAAACAAAACCAGGGTGTAGATCGCCATAATGACGGCGGTACAGCGCTGAACGATGAAATCGAAAGTGCCGTAATGCGCACCAACGACAATACGCTTGGTGCCAACGCGTTCTTGAATAGCCATTACCAAACCCCAAACAATTTAAGACCAAAAACCAGCGTGAGCGCGAGGCTTACCCCGAAGACCAGGCCTGCACTTTTCTGGGCTGAAACCTTATCCATACCGATATGCAGATCAAGAATCAGGTAACGAATACCCGCACAGAAGTGGTGCAGATAACCCCAGACCAGAACCAGCAAGACCAGCTTGCACAGCGGATTGGAAACCCAGCCCGCAATTGAGGCATATGTTTCAGGCGACGTTACGCTAAGTGCGAACAACGGCACGATTACGAGCGGAAGACACAAAAAGAGCAATGCACCACTGACGCGGTGCAGAATTGACGATTTCCCTGCCAAGGGAAGACGGTAGCTCAGGATCTGCGGAACGCTGATATTGCGAAACTGCGGACGCGGCTTGGAAGCTGAATCGGACATGATGGCCTCGAGGTTAACAAACAAATAATTGCAAAACGCTATCGGTATTTTCGCCGATTTCGGCGAAAGGGATCAAATCAGGTCAAAAAAACCTAGTTCAATGAATTCCTGTAATGAAAACGACTGGTGAGATACAAACCGCGCCGCAACTCCATGGGGCGATCACCATACGTGAACGACACCCGCTCGACCTGCAGCAAAGGGCTGGCCGCGTCGATTTTGAGCAACTCTGCCTGGGAGGATGTCGCGGCAACCGCCTTGATTTTTTCCTCAGCCCTGACCATGCTGACACCATATTCTGACTCGAAAAGGGCATACAGCGGGCCTTTATAACGGGTCAGGGATTCTGTGGTCAGCCCCTTGAACACCGAGCCGGGCAGCCAAATGTCATCAAGGATGGTGGGCTCGTTGTCGAACGACAGCAGACGACGCACATTGACCACCGCATCAGACCCTGGAAGATCGAGCAACCGCGCAACGTCGATGGGCGCCTTGACACGCCGGCAATCGATAAGCTGGCTGCTGGACACGGTGGAATGACCATCATCGGGCGCAAGACGCAAAAACCGGAAACGAACCTTCGCCTCGTGGTGGGTAGCCACAAAAGTGCCCTTGCCCTGCCGGCGAATCAGCAAGTTATCAGCGGCCAGCTCATCTATGGCCTTGCGTACCGTACCCTGACTGACATTAAACCGCGCTGCCAGTTCGAATTCGCTGGGAATGACCTCACCCGGTTTCCATTCGCCACGATCAAGACTCTGCAGCAGCAGCCCTTTGATCTGTTGATACAACGGGCTGTACGCCGCGCCGGTAACGGCACGATCAGGTTCAGCAGGCGTATCGGCAGCAGCACTGGACATTACAGGCGAAGGAATTCCGGTTTACAAAACGCTCGACATTCTCGCATGGTTCGCGCCGAATGTCTAACACTCTTCTGTCTTATATAAGATATAAGATGTTTGACTACCGCTGCAATTTCCTCTAACCTTCAAACCCATTAAAATCGTGATTTAGTGTCTTCTTTTTCACCCTCACCGGAGATTTGTTCATGTCCAAACCCGCCATGCGTGTCGCCGTCACCGGCGCTGCCGGTCAAATTGGTTACGCCCTGCTGTTCCGCATCGCCTCGGGCGAAATGCTGGGCAAAGACCAGCCAGTAATCCTTCAGTTGCTTGAAATCCCTGACGAAAAAGCTCAAAAGGCGCTTAAAGGCGTCATGATGGAACTGGATGACTGCGCTTTCCCGCTGCTCCAGGGCATGACCGCTCATAGTGACCCACGCGAAGCCTTCAAAGATGTCGACGTGGCACTGCTGGTAGGTTCGCGTCCGCGCGGCCCCGGCATGGAACGCAAAGACCTTCTGAAAGTCAACGCGGAAATCTTCAAGGTTCAGGGTAAAGCACTGAACGACGTTGCAAGCCGCAACGTCAAGGTACTGGTTGTCGGCAACCCCGCCAACACCAACGCCTACATTGCCATGAAATCGGCCCCCGATCTGCCAGCCAAGAACTTCACCGCCATGTTGCGCCTTGACCACAACCGTGCGTTGTCGCAACTGGCAGCAAAATCGGGCAAAAAAGTCGCTGATATTGAAAACCTTATCGTCTGGGGCAACCACTCGCCCACAATGTACCCCGATATCCGTTTTGCCACAGCCAACGGCGACAAACTCGCCCAGGTCATCAACGACGACGCATGGAACCGCGATACCTTCATCCCCACCGTGGGCAAGCGTGGTGCTGCCATCATCGAAGCTCGCGGCCTGTCATCAGCAGCATCCGCAGCCAACGCGGCCATTGACCACATCCGTGACTGGGTTCTGGGCTCGAACGGCAAATGGGTCACCATGGGTATTCCTTCCGACGGTTCCTATGGCATCCCCGAAGGCATCGTTTACGGCTTCCCTGTCACGACACAAAACGGCGAATACACCCTCGTTCAAGGTCTTGAAATCGACGCCTTCTCGCGCGAACGCATGGACAACACTCTGAACGAATTGCTCGAAGAGCGCGACGGCGTCAAAGACCTGCTGTAAGCCGCGTATTGCCAAACCGGTCAAACCATCCACCGGGGACAAACCCCGGTCAGACGGGGTTTGTCCCCGGTCATTTTACCGGCCGCAATAAAAAGCAGCCCCGCGTCGCGATCCGGCGCCCGGGCTGCATTTGAATTTTTTCCAACCCTACACAAAGGGCACGTCACATGCTGGATACATACCGCCAACACGTTGCCGAGCGCGCTGCGCTGGGCATCCCCCCGCTTCCACTGTCGGCTCAGCAAACCGCTGAACTGATCGAACTGCTCAAGAACCCGCCTGCCGGCGAAGAAGCCTTCCTGGTTGATCTCATCACCCACCGCGTTCCTGCCGGCGTTGACGACGCCGCAAAAGTCAAGGCATCGTACCTGGCTGCTGTGGCGTTCGGCACCGAAAAATGCCCCCTGATCAGCGCAGAAAAGGCCACCGAGTTGCTCGGCACCATGCTGGGCGGCTACAACATTCACCCTCTGGTCGAACTGCTTGACAATAACGCCCTTGCTTCTGTTGCCGCCGAAGGCCTGAAGCACACCCTGCTGATGTTTGACGCGTTCCACGACGTTCAGGAAAAAGCAGAAAAAGGCAATGCATTTGCCAAGGAAATCATGCAAAGCTGGGCTGACGCTGAATGGTTCACCAGCAAGCCTGAAGTTCCCGAAAGCATGACCGTTACAGTATTCAAGGTAACCGGTGAAACCAATACCGACGACCTGTCGCCTGCACCCGATGCCTGGAGTCGTCCCGACATCCCTCTGCACGCGTTGGCCATGCTCAAGAACCCGCGTCCCGGTATCGAGCCTGACGAGCCCGGCAAGGTTGGCCCGGTCAAGTTCCTGGAAAGCCTGAAAGAAAAAGGCCACCAGATCGCCTACGTCGGTGACGTCGTTGGCACGGGTTCGTCCCGCAAATCAGCAACCAATTCAGTATTGTGGTTCACCGGCCAGGACATCCCCTTCGTACCCAACAAACGCTTTGGTGGCGTGTGTCTTGGCAGCAAAATTGCCCCGATCTTCTACAACACGATGGAAGACGCCGGTGCCCTGCCTATTGAACTGGACGTTTCCCAGATGGAAACCGGCGACGTGATCGAGCTTCGCCCCTATGACGGCAAAGCCCTGAAAAATGGTCAGGTCATTGCCGAATTCCAGGTCAAATCAGATGTTCTGTTCGACGAAGTTCGTGCTGGTGGGCGTATCCCCCTGATTATCGGCCGGGGCCTGACCGCCAAAGCCCGTGAAGCTCTGGGGCTGCCCGCATCCACGCTGTTCCGTCTGCCACAAACACCTGCCGATTCCGGCAAGGGTTTCACGCTGGCCCAGAAGATGGTGGGTCGTGCCTGTGGTTTGCCTGAAGGTCGCGGCATCCGTCCGGGTACCTACTGCGAACCCAAAATGACTTCGGTCGGCAGCCAGGACACCACTGGCCCCATGACTCGCGACGAACTCAAAGACCTGGCCTGCCTGGGCTTCTCGGCCGATCTGGTCATGCAGTCGTTCTGTCACACGGCCGCCTACCCGAAACCCGTCGACGTCAAGACACACCACGAACTGCCCGAATTCATCAGCACCCGCGGTGGTATTTCGTTGCGCCCGGCCGACGGCATCATCCACTCGTGGCTGAATCGCATGTTGCTGCCTGACACCGTCGGTACCGGTGGCGACTCGCATACCCGCTTCCCCATCGGCATCAGCTTCCCTGCAGGCTCAGGCCTGGTGGCTTTTGCTGCCGCCACCGGCGTCATGCCGCTGGACATGCCCGAGTCGGTTCTGGTTCGCTTCAAGGGCAAAATGCAGCCTGGCGTTACCTTGCGCGATCTGGTCAATGCAATCCCCTTGTACGCGATCAAGCAAGGTCTTCTGACCGTTGAGAAAAAAGGCAAGAAGAACATTTTCTCGGGCCGTATTCTTGAAATTGAAGGCTTGCCCGACCTGAAGATTGAACAGGCTTTCGAACTGACTGACGCCTCGGCAGAGCGCTCGGCTGCTGCATGTACCGTTCGCCTGAACAAAGAACCCATCATCGAATACATCAACAGCAACATCACCATGCTGAAGTGGATGATTGCCAACGGTTACCAAGACCAGCGTACCATCGCCCGTCGCATCAAGGCGATGGAAGCCTGGCTGGCCAACCCGCAGCTGCTTGAGCCCGATGCCGACGCTGAATACGCAGCGGTCATCGATATTGACCTGTCCGAGATCACTGAGCCTATCGTTGCCTGCCCGAACGATCCGGATGATGTCAAAACCATGTCTGAAGTTGCCGGCACCCCGATCGACGAAGTGTTTATCGGCAGCTGCATGACCAACATCGGTCACTTCCGTGCGGCGTCCAAACTGCTTGAAAACAAGCGTGACATTCCTGTACGCCTGTGGGTGGCTCCGCCCACCAAGATGGACCAGCAGCAACTGACTGAAGAAGGCCACTACGGCGTTCTGGGTTCGGCCGGTGCGCGCATGGAAATGCCGGGTTGTTCACTGTGCATGGGTAACCAGGCACAGGTTCGCGAAGGTGCAACCGTCATGTCGACCAGCACCCGTAACTTCCCCAACCGCCTGGGCAAGAACACCAACGTGTTCCTGGGCTCAGCCGAACTGGCGGCTATTTGCTCGCGCCTCGGTCGCATTCCGACCAAGGAAGAGTATCTGGCCGATATGGGTATTCTGGACAAAAACAGCAGCGACATTTATCGCTACATGAACTTTGACCAGATCGAAGACTTCCAGAAGGTCGCTGACACGGTCAAGCTGTAACCTGACCGGTCGTTAAGCCGATCCCCCGCGCAGCATTGCGCGGGGGATTTTTATTTGCCGCTCGCGGTACACTAGCGTTCTCTGAATTTTGTATTGCACCATGTCCATTTCGTTAAAACCCGGCGCAGGTCGCCTGCCTGCCGATGCCCGTCGGCTTATGGCGCTTACCGAGGCTCTGGCCCTTTCAGGCAGCCGCGTCGAAGATATCTATTGGGAAAACCAGATTACCGCCGTGCTGAACAAGCTGCTCAAGGGCAAGGCCAACCGGCATATCGAATCGGCCCTTGAAGCCTTGGTACCCGAGCGAATGGCCGCGTATGAGATCCTGGTTGAAATGGCCGAAACCTGTTCTGAATCAGCCCTGTTATCTATCGGCGAACAGGACTACGACGTGCTGTTGTTCTCGGCTCCCCTGCTGGTCTGGACCCGCTATCAGTTGCCCTTGCCTTCAGTCATGAGTGCCAAAGATGCCGATACAATTACAAAAGCACTGCACGACTGCGTACTGGCCCCTGATGTCAAACTTGCGCTTTTGCCAGAAATCGTCAGCTTCGAGCAAATGCCTCAAACGTTCCAGGAAACGGCACGACTGACCCAGCAACTGGGCCAAAAGGCACTGGGAAAAAAGGCTTCTGCACCCGAAATCCGGCCCATGACCAACACCGAAGGCATGCTGGCCGATGCCCGCTTTATCGTTGGCGCCGTGGCTGTCCCCAAAGGCCAGCCTGTATTCTGCTGGCAGACCACCGGCGAAGACGTTGTCGCCGAACGCCAGGCCTGTCTGCAGAAATGGCAAGCGGCCATAACCACAGTCGTACAAAACCGTTATACCGCTTGTGCTGTTGACTATCTTCAGCCCGATGCCTACTACGTCAACAGCCGCGAGGCCGATCGCCGGATCCGCCCGCTCGCTCTGAAGTCGGCCGTTATCTGGCTCCAGAATGCCGCCAACCTCAGGGGGCCTGAACTTCAGGCCGCCATCATAGGCTGCGGTGAATCGGTGGTTGAAGAATATCGGGTCGGGTTCACGACACGGCACAGCAACCAGGTGATTTACGGTTGCGTCTGGCCCATCCTTAGCAAAGAAGAAGCCGCAAGTACACAAGGTGACCCGCAGCAGCTCAGTATCCCTGAAGAAATCGCGGCTCATCTGGCCGAAGTCGGCATCAACGACGTCAAGCAAATTGCCGGTCTTGGTACAACCGAAATCTGCGAAGACTGCGGCGCACCTTTTTTCCCGAATGCGCAAGGTGAAATGATGCATCCCGAGCTTCCCGAAGAAACAGACCTGGAGCCTCGGCATTTCCATTGACCCCTGCTGCTTCGCGCGCCTGCGGCGAGCGAAGCGGTAACTACAGTCGGTCCAGCGCATGCGTTTCGATATTTTTTGTCGTGTAATCGATAACTTCGGTGATATTGGCGTGTGCTGGCGACTGGCCCGGCACCTGACCGCTCGGTCACCGCAGCATCACATCACCCTCTGGGTCGATGACATTGGACGCTTCCAGTCTATCGAACCTGCCGTCAAACATCAGGCGGTTCAATCACTGACTCCGTCCATCACCCTGGTGCATTGGACCCCCGATGTGTCGATGCGTGAACCGGGTGACGTTGTCATTGAGGCCTTCAGTTGCGACCCTCCTCCCGCCTTCGTACGTGCCATGGCGGCGCGCAACAGCCTATGGATAAATCTTGAGTATCTGAGCGCCGAATCGTGGGTGGAAGGTTGCCATGGGTTACCGTCGCTACAGCCTGACAGCCTGAGAAAATTCTTTTACTTCCCCGGGTTCACGACACGGACGGGCGGGCTGTTGCGCGAAGACGGTTTGCTGCAAAAACGCAACCGCTGGTTGCAGCAACCTGCCAAACGCTGGGAACTGCTAAGGCATTTAGGCGTGCCTGGCAGCGCCATTGAGTCTTTGCAAACTACAGGCCGTCTGGCTTTCCTTTTTGGTTATCCAAGCGCCCCTGTACACGCCCTGATCAACGCATTGGCTGAATCACAAACGCACTGGGTACTCCTTATCCCGGAAGGTCTTTATCCCGAAGTCCAATCACCTGCCGATACGGCCCTGCAGGTCGTCCGCATTCCTTTTGTAACGCAAGACGATTTCGACACGATTCTCTGGAGCAGCGACCTTAATTTCGTGCGTGGGGAAGATTCTGTCATCAGGGCGTTATGGGCAGGCAAGCCGTTGGTCTGGCAAATTTACGAACAAGAAGAACGCGCCCACATCATTAAACTGCGTGCCTGGCTGGCATCCAGCCCCTACCCAAAGGCCGCGCACACGCTGATGCTGGACTGGAACACCGGACAATACGGGCCGGCCCAGGCCGGCCTGAGCCACCTGATTGACGGCCCGGCCTGGGAAGAATGGAAAATCACCGCGATGGAGTGGGCTAACCAACTGGCCAACCAACCGGCCTTGGCGGCCAACCTGGAAGCGTTTTGCGCGGAAAATTGGCAAACACGCTAAAATAATGGGCTTTGTATCAACGCTTTGGCCTGGCAGGGTAACCCAAGCGAAAATTTCCCCGGAGTTTGTCTGATGAAAACCGCACAAGAATTGCGCGTAGGTAACGTCGTCATGGTTAATGGCGAGCCGCTGGTTGTCCAGAAGGCTGAATATAACAAGTCGGGTCGTAACTCGGCCGTAGTAAAGCTCAAGTTCAAGAACCTGTTGTCGGGTTCGGGCAGCGAGTCGGTTTCCAAGGCCGACGAAAAGTTCGATATCGTCATTCTCGACAAAAAAGAGTGCACTTATTCGTATTTCGCCGACCCCATGTATGTTTTCATGGACCAGGAATACAACCAGTACGAAGTTGAAGCCGACAGCATGGGCGATTCGCTTGACTACCTGGAAGAAGGCATGACCGTCGAAGTCGTCTTCTACGATGGCCGCGCCATCTCGGTAGAACTTCCCACCATCATCGTACGTGAAATCACGTACACCGAGCCCGCTGTCAAGGGCGATACTTCGGGTAAAGTCCTGAAGCCCGCAAAGATCAATACGGGCAAAGAAATCGCCGTACCGCTGTTCTGCAATCTGGGTGACAAAATCGAAATCGACACCCGTACTGGCGAGTACCGCAGCCGCGTCATGTAATTGACCTTGTGGTGCGGTGTAACACCACCATGCCACAAGCCTCATGCTTGCAGTGAACCGCAACAAAAAAAGCCCCTCTGGGGCTTTTTTTGTTTTTTGACCGGATTCATTTTTCACGGCAGAGATCAAAGAGTGGAGGCCGAAACAGGTAGCCGAACTATTGAAGACCAAAATTACTGCATGCGGTCATCGTCAAGGTAATCGGGTATCGGCAATATGGTAACCCCTTCTTCAGCCAGCGTTTCACGCTCTTCGGGCGTAGCGGTACCCCGAATGGCACGCTCGGTGGTTTCGCCATGATGCATGCGCAAGGCTTCTTCAGCGAAGCGGGGGCCGACATTTTCGGTGTTGCGCACGATCTCGCGTACCTTATGCATGATCTGGGCCTGTAACTGGGCCAACTGCTCGGTAGCCGGCGCCGCCAACTGCCGGTCTTGGGACACCCCAGTTGCTGGCAAGGACGCCGACACAGCCGACGGCTGGACTTCGGACACCGGCAGATTACGGGAACGGCTACGACTGATACGCGAAGCCGTCAGCTTTTTGGCCACGTTCTGGCTGTTGCATACCGGACACGACAACAAGCCACGCGACAGCTGCGACTCGTAGTTGTCATCAGAACTGAACCATCCTTCAAAAACGTGGCCCAGTTCACATTGAAGATCGAATACTTTTAATGCCATAGATTCGGATTATAAGCTGGCCCTCAAAGGCGCGGCACGGCTTCCAGCAAACGACGGGTTTGCTCGTGAGCAGGCGCTTGCAGAATTTGTGCGGTCTCACCCATTTCGACAATACGCCCCCCCTGCATGATCGCGATCCGGTCAGAGAGATACTCGACCACACCAAAATTGTGTGTAATGAACAAATACGCCATATTGAACTCAGCCTGAAGCTCTTGCAGCAACTGGATGATTTGCGCCTGTACCGACACATCGAGGGCTGATGTCGGCTCATCGCACACCAATACGCGGGGCTCAACCGCCAACGCCCGCGCAATGGCAATGCGCTGGCGTTGGCCGCCTGAAAACTCGTGAGGGTAGCGTCTGACGGTATCGGCCGGTAAACCGACCCGATCGAGCAAGTGTCGTACGCGCCCCGTACGGGTGGCCCTGGACTGATGCGGATGCAGCGCCGCAATCCCTTCATCAAGGATGTCGCCCACCAGCATGCGCGGGTCAAGCGAAGCGAACGGATCCTGGAACACGATCTGCAAACGACGACGCAGCGCCTTCAGGGCGGCACCTTTTGCATCAAGCAACGAATCTTCCCCCAGCAATGCCCTGCCTTCGACAAGGGCCGTTTTGTCGAGCAATCGCAGCAACGCCTTGGCCGTCGTGGTCTTGCCGCAACCGGACTCTCCCAGCAGGGCCAGCGTTTCCCCTGCGTGCAAATCGAAGGACAAGTCATCGACCACCCGCTGTTGCGCAATCACACGACGCAGCAGCCCTGCGCGTTGGGGATAACTGACGCGCAAGTTCCGGACCGACAGCACAGGTACCTGCCCCGTAAGCGCAAAGGGCTTCACAAAACCTGACGCCTGCTCGCGAGCAGCACCCGTGCCGGCACGGCCTGACACAGACTCGACAATGACATCCGGCCTGGTGGTATCCGGGTTATGTACGCCCGACACCAGCGACTGACCCCGCTTTTCAAACGATGGAATCGCGGCCAGCAACGCCCGCGCGTACGGATGCCGAGGCGACGCGAAAAATTCGTCGACGAGCCGGGTTTCAAGAATCTGTCCATCCTTCATCAGGGCGACCTGATGCGCAACCTGACGCACCACAGCAAGATCGTGCGTGATCAGTAAAATTGCCAGCCCCATTTCCTTCTGGATTTCCGACAATAAGGCCAGGATCTGCCCTTGCACGGTGACATCAAGCGCCGTCGTGGGCTCATCGGCGATCAGGACGTCGGGCTCGGCGGCCAACGCAATCGCAATCATGATGCGCTGCTTCTGCCCGCCCGAAAACTGGAAGGGAAAATCGTTGAATCGACGCGATGCCTCGGGAATGCCCACCCGCGTCATCCAGAGCACGGCGCGCTCGCGGGCCTGCCGCCCCCTGAACGGCGTATGGGCCTCGAGCGTTTCGACAATCTGCTGCCCCACCGTCATGACCGGATTCAGACTGGTGGAGGGCTCTTGAAAAACCATGGCCATACGCCCGCCACGAACCTTTCGCATGGACGCTTCAGGCAGGCGGTTCAGATCCTGATGACCCAGCCAAACCTGACCGGCGGCAATGTGACCGGCTTCGGGTAACAACCGCAACAGGGCCAAAGCGGTCATGCTTTTGCCGCAGCCGGACTCACCCACCAAAGCAAAGGTCTCGCCCCGGCGAATAGACAACCCCAATTGCTGAACAGCGTCACGGGTGCCCTGATCGGTCTGCAGACGAACCGTCAAGCCCTCGACAGTCAAGGCGCCCTCATCAACGGTCAAATCACCTTCCCTGGTTGCAGATGAAAACGTCATGACGACACCCCACCAGGCGCTGGACGCAAACGCCGCATACGCGGATCAAAGGCCTGCTGCACCGCGTCGGCAAACAGGTTCGCCGACAAGACCAGTGCAAGCATGAACGCAAAAGCCGTCGCCAGATTCCACCAGATCATGGGGTCACGCGACATTTCCAGCCGTGATGCATCAATCATGGTGCCGAAGGACGCCATGCTGGGATCAACCCCGATACCCAGATAGGACAACACGGCCTCATACAATACCAGCCCCGAAAACTGCAGCACCATGGTGATCAGGACAATGTGCATGACATTGGGCAACAGATGACGCACCATGATGCGCCAATGGCCCACACCAAATGCCCGCGCGGCCTGAACATACTCAAGCTCACGCAGCTTGAGAGTTTCAGCACGCAACAAACGACACAAACCGGCCCAGCCTGTGAGCCCAAGGATCAGGCACAATAAAAACAGACGCAGATCAGCACGAGCCGCAACCGTCGGGAAGGCATCAGGGTGCGTGTCGATATACACCTGCATCATCAACACACACGCGGCAATCAGCAAGACGCCGGGGATCGAGGTCAGCGTCGTGTAAATATACTGAATGACGTCATCGACACGCCCCTTGAAATAGCCCGCTGAAATGCCAAACAACAAGGCTGGCGGCAGCATGGCCAAAGTCGTCAAGGTGCCAATGACCATGGCGGTGCGAATGCTCTTCAAGGCCTGACGCAGCACATCGTTGCCAGTGCGATCCGTGCCCAGCACATGGTAATCGGCTGCCAGCGCCAGGATCACCGCAGTGACCACCAGCACAGCCGACGCCGTCAACCACATGGCCCGCCAGGGCAAGCCACTGCATCCTGACCACCAATGCGAAAATGCACCACGAAAACTGTCAGCCCTGCGTCGATGGAACGCGCTGAGTAACGCGGCCAGAAACACCGACAGAGACAGCCCGATACCCAGGCCTTTCAGGGCCCGACTCACCAGATCTGCCTGGTGGCCCGAGTCATCCGAAAGCCGTTTGCCCGCATGGGCCAGTCGCGGGAAGTTTCGCACGGCCTGCCCTTCGACCAGCAACGTCTCTTTGGTGAATTGATGCAATGCCAGGGGTGCCGAATACGTTTTTTCGGCTTGCCCCATACGGGTCAACGACATCAGGTCATCAAGCGCAGAGCGCACCACCGGGGAATACATCACCTCTGTTGAAGGTGCATCGGCAACCGCCGGCAGTACCGGTCGGTAATGGATGGAATCAAGCACGGCAACCACGACAAACAGCATCAAGATGACTGCCGAGCACATGGCCGCCGTGGACTGCCCGACACTGCGCCAAGTGGCCCGCAAAGCCGCGCTGCGGCAGACACGCCAGCCGTAAGCCACCAACGCCACCACCAGCCCGAAAATGAAGACATCCGTCCATAAGAAAACAAATTGAGGCATGGCGTTACTCGAAACGAACCCGGGGGTCAACCAGGGTGTAAGAAATATCAGCCAGCAGGAGCCCCACGATGTAAAGCGCCGAACCCAGGAACACCATCGCCCGAACCACCGAAAAATCCTGCGCATTGATGGCGTCTATCGTGTAACTGCCCAGACCCGGTATACCGAAAAAGGATTCCGCAATGAG
>JAAYID010000351.1 GCA_012744285.1 Alcaligenaceae bacterium | reverse complement strand
TTGATACGGATTTTTCAGGGGGCTGGCCAGGTTCGTTCCGGTAAGCCAGGGTGGGCTCAGCGGCATGGCTGCCTGCTGCGTGGCCGACGAGCGGGTTTGATAGGTTGGTCTGGTTGACGACGGTCGCCGGGCTCACCTGCCGTCCTGAGGCTTCCAACCCCTCGTTATGTGCCGTTTGCGCCAGTGTTTGCGTTAATGCCCGTGTTACAAACTGGTGGACTGCACCGCTGTCACGAAAGCGGATTTCGTGTTTTGCCGGATGGACATTGACATCGACTGCGGCGGGGTCAATGGATAAAAATAGCACGTAACCGGGTTGCCGATCGCCATGCAGGACATCGGAATACGCCTGACGCACGGCATGCGATACCGTTTTGTCTTTAACGTACCGGCCATTGACATAAAGGTACTGCCGGTCGGCACGCGCCCGTGCATAAGTGGGGCGGGTGATCATGCCTTGTACCCGGATCAGGCCATGGTCAACGGCCAGACCCAGGCCCTGGGTCACAAACTCAGTACCCAGCACATCCAGGATGCGCTGGGGGATGTCGGCACTCTTCCAGTGACGTTGGGGCTTGTCGTTATGAAACAACCGGAAGCTGATGTGGGGGTGAGCCAGGGCGATGCGTTCCAGAACATCCACGCAGTGACCATATTCGGTGCCCTCGGTTCGCAGGAATTTGCGGCGGGCGGGTACGGTCTCAAAGAGCTGGCGCACATCAACGGTTGTACCTTGCGGGCCGGAGGCTGCACTGACCGTGCTGTCCTGTGCACTGATTTGCCAGGCATGGGGTTCATCGGCGGTACGCGAGGTCAGGGTCAGGCGTGCAACCGAACCTATTGAAGCCAGGGCCTCGCCCCTGAAGCCCATGGAGGCCACCGACTCAAGGTCGTCGAGCGAATGGATTTTGCTGGTGGCATGTCGAGTGAGCGCCAGCCGGAGCTCATCAGGAGGGATTCCGCAACCGTTGTCGGATACAGCGATCCGACGAATGCCGCCGCCATCGAGCCGCACTTCAATGCTTGAAGCACCGGCGTCGATGGCATTTTCGACAATTTCTTTGAGGACCGAAGCGGGCCGTTCGATGACCTCACCGGCAGCAATCTGGCTGATCAGGAGGTCGGGAAGAGGGGTAATGACAGGGCGTTGCGACATCGTGAGGGCAATTATGCCCTACGTGCAAGCCCCGGGCTAGTTGCAAAATAATCGTTGATGCCCTTGAGCATGGCTTCGGCAATTTTGGTCTGGTGCGTGGGGCTGCGCAGCAGGCGTTCTTCGTGCGGATTGCTGATGAAGGCGGTTTCGACCAATATGGACGGGATGTCAGGTGCACGCAACACGGCAAAGCCGGCACGTTCAACGTGTGACTTGTGCAGTTTGTTGATCTTGCCGATTTCGCCAAGCACGCGTCCACCCACCTTGATGGAGTCATTGATCTGGGCCGAGGTGGACATGTCGAGCAACACCTTGGCAACCTGCTGGTTTTGTGCGCCAATATTGATGCCCCCGATCAGGTCGGCATCATTCTGGTTTTGGGCTAGCCAGCGTGCTGCCGCGCTTGATGCCCCGTTCTGGGACAACACAAATACCGACGAGCCTCGCGCGGAGGGTTTGATCCAGGCATCGGCGTGAATCGAGATAAACAGGTCGGCCTTGACGCGTCGTGCCTTTTGCACCCGCACATGCAGGGGCACAAAGTAGTCACCGTCACGTGTCAGGTAAGCGCGCATATTCGGTTGGGCATCAATCATTTTCTTGAGCCGCTTGGCGATAGCCAGCACGATGTCTTTTTCGTGAGTGCCACTGGGGCCAATAGCGCCTGGATCTTCGCCGCCATGGCCTGCATCCAGAGCGATGAGAATGGGCTGGTTGCCTCGCTGGGGCGCTGGTGCGGGTGTCAGGCCAGGGATCACCGGGTCGGGTTTTTGCTGTGCAACGGGCGGGAGCTGTTGCCCTTGCACCGACGGAATGGGTACATCAGGGCGCGCCTGGGCAAGGTTTTCGAGGACTTCTGCCAGGGGGTCGTTATCGTTGCCCATCTGGCTCAGGGCCATGAGTGGATCTTGGGCAATTTTCGGGTACAGATCAAGCACCAGACGGAATTTGTACTCACCAATCGGCTTGAGTGTAAATACCTGGGGTGCAATGGCCTGTTTAAGGTCAAAGACAAGCCGCACCACATCGGGCCGGTTTTGTGCCACCCGGACTGAAGCGATGTAGGGATCGTTCGGTCGCACCTTGGAAACCAGCTCGTTGATGGTCTGGTTCATGGTGAGGCCATTGATGTCCACCACCAGACGATGCGGGTTTTCGAGAGTGAAATGCTCGGCCTTGAGCTCGGAAGCCAGTTCGAGCGTAACTCGTGTGTATTCGTCGGCCGGCCAGGTGCGCACCGCCAGAATGGTGCTGGCATGCGCAATTTTCGGGACGACAGGCAGCAGAAAAAGAGTTGTTGCCGTGGCTACGAGGCGTCGGCGGACAAGCCCGGCGGCGGGGATCCGCTCTGCGGAAGCACTAGTCTGTTTAGCCATGATTGTCCTTTGTTGCTGTAGGCGGTTAACCGTGCCTGCCGACCGGTTCCTGCATAGTCAAGCGCGATGTCAAGATCGGGGGGCGGTAGTAAACCGCCGGCCTGTTCAGGCCACTCGATCAGTACAACCCCTTGTTTTTGCAGGAGATCCCGGAAGCCGGCGTCAATCCATTCGCGCGGGTCGCTAAATCTATAAAAATCAAGATGATACAAGTATAAGTTAGAAACTTTATAGCTTTCAAGCAAGGCGTAGCTCGGGCTCTTGATTCGGCCGGTGACACCGCAGGCCCTAAGCAACGCACGCGCGAAGCAGGTCTTGCCTGCACCTAGATCACCCCTCAGGTGGATATGACCGCCTTGAGGTAGCCCGGGGTGCTCGGGGTCGTCGGCCAGCAGCAGGGGTGCCAGTTGTTGCGCCAGCGCTTGGGTGTCTTGTTCGTCGGTTAAAAAGAACGCAATATCGCCCAATTTGCGATTTTCCTGTTCCATTTTTTAATTCCTGGAGTGAAGGCTGGATTGTAGTGCAAGGGCCGAAACAGCATTCGGGCGCGTGTGCCGTTCGACAGCAGTTTGGCCGTATCAGGATCAATCTACAGAAATCGTTCCTGCCCGAAAAGAATGCAAGTGATGTCATGAAAAATTCATGTTTCCACCGAGAACAAAAAACAACACTGCTTGCTGCTAAAATGGCGCCGCGTCGTCTCCGTAGTTAAATGGATATAACTTTCCCCTCCTAAGGGAAGATTACAGGTTCGATTCCTGTCGG
>JAAYID010000350.1 GCA_012744285.1 Alcaligenaceae bacterium | reverse complement strand
TTTAGAGGCCACCAGCGCCATGCGAACCCGGTTGGCGCCCGGGTTGAAGCCTTGAGCCTCGCGGGCCAGATAGCTGCCAGGCAGTACGGTAACGTTGGTGGCACCCAGCAGGTCGCGGGCAAAGTCGGTATCGCTGCCGGGTGTCTGTGCCCACAGGTAGAAACCGGCTTGCGGGCGTTCAACCTTCATGACCGGTGCAAGAATAGGCAATACGGCATCGAATTTTTCGCGATACTGCTGACGGTTTGCCAGGACGTGGGTTTCGTCATTCCAGGCGACGACGCTGGCCGCCGACATGACGGCGCTCATGGCGCTGCCGTGGTAAGTGCGGTACAGCAAATACTGTTTGAGCAGGTTGGCATCGCCGGCAATGAAACCCGAGCGCAGCCCGGGTACATTCGAGCGTTTGGACAGGCTTGAAAAACTGACCAGATTTTTGTAATCGTTGCGCCCCAAACGGCTGGCGGCTTCCAGCGCGCCCAGTGGCGGCGCTGCTTCATCAAAATAGATCTCGGAATAACATTCGTCGGCGGCAATCACGAACCCGTAAGTGTCCGATAATTCGAACAGTGTTTTCCATTCGGACAGTTCAAGCACGTTGCCTGCCGGATTTCCGGGTGAGCACACGTACACCAGTTGTGTTTTTGCCCACACATCGGCCGGCACGCCGGCCCAGTCATATCCGAACTGGCGGGATTCATCGGCATTGATGAACCATGGGCTTGCCCCTGCCAGCAACGCGGCCCCTTCGTAGATCTGGTAGAACGGGTTGGGGCACACCACATAGCCCCCGCGTTGACCATCTACAATCGCCTGAGCGAACGAAAACAAGGCCTCACGCGACCCCAGTGCCGGCAGCACCTGTGTTTCGGGGTCTGGGCGCGAGATGCCGTAGCGACGTGTCAGCCAGTCGGCAATCGTGCCACGCAAGAGGGCATCGCCCTTGGTCGGGGGATAGGCGGCGAGACCCTGCATGGCATGTTGCATGGCCTCGATAATGAAAGGGGGTGTCGGGTGTTTGGGTTCGCCGATGGACAGGCTGATGGGTGTGAGGCCTGCCGGCGGTACGGATGCCTGCGCCAGCAGTGCGCGCAGTTTTTCGAAGGGGTAGGGGTGTAAAAGGCCGAGTCTTGGGTTCATGCTCGAGGTGTCCAGAGTTAGCCCGGCATTTTAGCAAGGCCGTCGGGTCTGCGTTTGCACGGTGGCTTGTTTGCCACAATATTTCGGGCTTGGTATACTGACAGGCTTCACATTGCGAACGTGGCGGAATTGGTAGACGCACCAGATTTAGGTTCTGGCGCCGAGAGGTGTGAGAGTTCGAGTCTCTCCGTTCGCACCACTATACTGAAATTGACTGATGCCATACAGTCAATTTCTTTAAATATCAGTGGGTTGCTTGATTTTCCTGTAAGCGGTTGATCGCATAGAGTCAAAAAATCTAAAGCGATTCCCGCACAAATCACGCACGAAATCCCCCAGATGGCAAGCATCTAAAAGACAGTCAAAGGCTGCCGAGTACAAATTCAATTGCTTGGTGTGCGTGGCGGCAGGGCGTTCCCCAATAGACGTGATTCTTCGCAAAAATAGATCAGGCCGCTTGCAAGGCTGCTCAACGCATAAGCAAGTTGGATCGCGGTTTATCATCAGCAGTGTACTCACTGCCGAACGCTGCACATGCTCCGGCTTTCAATATGTTTCCACACGGCCTCGGCCGAAAGCAGACGATTGTCAACGGCAACTTCCGACCCAAAGCGGAACTCTGCTTTGCAACTTCGGCAATGTCTACAATCCATGTTGAAGCGGACATCTGACCAGCATGGTCAAACTGTTCTCAGCATGAGCTTCACAACATTCGATTAAGCTTCGTCCCACAGATTTCAACGGCACGTCTCCTTGACGTGCCGCAATCATTTCAGGAGTTCATTAGCATGTCAGCACTGTTTACCAGCTTCAAACTCAAGGACATCACGCTTCGCAACCGCATCGCCATTCCGCCCATGTGCCAGTACAGCGCTATGGATGGATTGGTGAATGAGTGGCATCACGTTCATTACGCCGGCCTGGCACGGGGTGGGGCTGGCTTGGTCATAGTCGAGGCCACCGGTGTTG
>JAAYID010000349.1 GCA_012744285.1 Alcaligenaceae bacterium | reverse complement strand
TTCCGATCGCATGGCCAAGTACAACCAGTTGCTGCGCATCGAGGAAGAACTGGCCGAAGTGGCGTCCTACCCGGGTCGCGACGCCTTTTATAACCTGCGTTAATTTCTGAACGGGCAGGCGATGCGCCTTGTTCTGCTGATTCTGGTGTTGCTGACGGCGGCCATCCAGTACCCCCTGTGGCGGGGTAAAGGCAGCTGGGCGCGCGTCAGTGAACTGGAACAGCAGGTTGCCCGGCAAGAAGAAACCAATGCGGCCCTGGCCGCCCGCAACAATGCGCTGGCGGCCGAGGTTCAAGACCTCAAGTCGGGCAGCGATGCCATCGAAGAGCGTGCCCGCTCGGAACTGGGTATGGTGAAAGAGGGCGATATATTCATACACATACTGCCCTCTGATACCCCCGGTTCATCCCCTGTGGTTACGGGCTCATCACCTCCTGCCCCCCCCGGTTCATCCCCTGTGAACCGTTGAGGTTCGCTTTGTGACTCTAACCCGGCCTGTCCATCGGGTTTCCCGTCTGTCCCCGTCACGCCTTGGGCTGTCTGGTCAGGTGATGCGACTGCGCTGCCTCCTTCCCCGTTGTTTCCCGGTGCTTCGCCGCTTATGCCGTTCGTGCCTGAGGGTTGACTGGCCGGTACGGTGTTGGGCAAGTACGCGTCGTTCGGTTTGGGTTGGTAGGTTGGGTCATAAAGGTCAGTGTGCGGTGGCGTCGTATCGGTCGCTGGTCGGGGCGGTACGCGGTCAGCGGATCGGGTAACCCGGCCTGCCGGATCATCCGGCCAGAATACCGGGTGTGATTGCATGGTCAGCGTCATGTCTTGTTTCAGTACCAGCAGGCCACCTGCAATCCGTTCAAACCCGGGCAATAGCGGCGTATAGCGCCATGTCAGCCGTAAGGCCAGCGTATTGGCCTCGAAAATGCTCTGCCCCGAATGGTGCCCATTGCCGTTGGTCCGGCCTTGCTGTTTATGGGCGTCATGCTGTTCCAGCTGATAACTGTTATTGATGGTGGGCAAGCCCGATGGGTGGCGCACGGCAGGGTCAGTTGAAATGAAATCCCGGAAGTGATCCGGTGTGGGTGACAGCATCTGGATATGCCAGGGCAGTTGCTGGTGATGCAACTGGTTTCGGGCCGTGACGGCTTGCAGACGCTGCGCCGATGTCGCGGAAGCGGTGGCAGGGTAAAGCGGTTCGAGTGCCTGTTCAAAGGCCTGGATGATGGCCTGCGGGTTGGCATGCAAGGTGGATCCGGCCCGCCCCGCGTCGGTCAAGGCCATGTTCACGGCCTGGCGTGTGAACATCCAGTGGCTGATTTCGATTCCACCAAGCGCGGTCAGCAGCAGGGGTACGGCGATCAGCAAAAACTCGATCATTCCGGTGCCACGCTGTGGTGCGACATGCCGGTGGTGAAGGCTGGGCAGAGGGAACGCAGGTAAAAAGGCCATATCGCATTGTGTCGATATGGCCCGGATGTGTCGATTGTGGTGATTACGCGGGGTGGATCAGTTTACGCGCACGGGTTGTGCGCATTAACGCGGCAACTGTGGCACAGGTCAGTGCATGCGGCGCCCGCCGAGTGTGTCAGTGCCCACGGGGGCACTTGAATGCTGTCCGGTTTTTAGTGAAGTGACGTCGGGTTGGCATGCCCGCTGTTGCGGTTCTCTGTGAACAGGCTGGCACAATCAACCGCATCGAAGTGATACGGTTTACCGCAGAAGTTGCAGGACACTTCGACCTCGTCGCTTTCTGACAGGATACTTTCGATTTCGACCGCGCCAAGCATGCGCAGCATGTTGCCGACACGTTCGCGCGTGCAGGGGCAGTGCCAGCGTACGTTTTGGGGTTCAAACGCCAGCAGGGTTTCTTCCCAGAACAGGCGTTGCACCACCTCGTCAGAGGGCAGATCAAGCAGTTCTTGCGTTTTGAGGGTTTCGGCAAGAATGACGGCACGTTGCCAGGTTTCTTCTTGTACCGTTGCGGTAATTTTCCCGCCGTGACCGGGCAGGCGCTGCAACAGCAGACCGGCCGAACACCGGGCGTCAGCGGTTAGCCACAAGCGGGTATCCAGCTGTTCGGAACTGCGCATGTACCCTTCAAGGACCTGCGCCACACTGTTGCCTTCCAGCGGCACGATGCCCTGATAGGGTTGCATGTCGGTCGTTTCGCGGTTGGGGTCAAGCACCACGATGAAGCGGCCATTGCCGTTGGCGTTCAGCAGTGTCTGCAATGACCCGTCAGCGGGCACATCAACGCCTTCGCGCAGTGTTGCCGTGGCACGGATATCGAGGTTGACGTTGCATTCGACCACAATCAGGGCCACCGGGCCGTCACCTTGCAGCTGCAAGACCAGTGACCCGTCAAACTTGATATTTGATGCCAGCAATACGGCGGCCGACACCAGTTCGCCCAGAAGCTGCTGCACGCAGTCAGGGTAGTGCTGGTGAACCAGACCATCTTGCCAGGCATCGGTCAGGCGCACAGCCTGCACACGCACGGTGTTATCCTGGAACAGGTATTTTTTCAGTTGATTGCTCATGGCGTAATTTTAGCGTATTGCGCCATGAACCCGTGGTAAGCAGAGCATGCCCGCCTTGCACTTGGGTCTGGGCCCTGCACGTTTCAGGCCTGGGCTTGGCCCCTGAAGCAGGGTAGTGTCAGTTACGCACTTTCTTCAGATGCTGCTGGTATTCACGACCCCGTTGAACATAATGCTCGCTGTTATGCGACAGGTTTTCAAGTTCTTCGGCGGACATCTGGCGAACGATTTTTCCGACCCCGACGACCAGTGAGCCGTCGGGGATATGGCGGCCCTCGGGGATGATGGCGCCCGCGCCGATCAGGCAGTTTTTGCCCACATGGGCATTATTCAGAACAATGGCCTGCATGCCGATCAGTGTGCCGTCTTCTATGGTACAGCCGTGCAGCATGGCCTGGTGGCCCACAGTGACGCGCTCGCCAATGGTCATGGGTATGCCTTCATCGACGTGCAATACACAGTTTTCCTGGATGTTGCTGTTTTTTCCAATGACAATGGCGGCGTTATCACCCCGGATGCTGGCATTGGACCAGATGCTGACGCCTGGCCCCAGCGTGACATTGCCAATGATGTCGGCACTTTCAAAAATGAAGGTATCCGGATCAATCGAGGGGGTAAGGTCTTTGAAACTGTAAATAGACATAAAAGGAATCAGATTTAAAAAATGAACAGGATCGGGTGGGTTCTGTCTGTGGCATGCCGTGGGGTTTGTTTTGAGCCTAAAGCGTGGTCTGTCCTGTGTTGTCACTGTTTTTATTCGTGTTTGTCGTGGCATGGCCGTCGAACCAGAAGTAGCCTTCACGGTCGATATGTGCAAGCGTGCCCGTCAGAAACCAGTCACGCCTGAAGTGCTCGTGGTCGGGTGCCGGGGCAAGGTTGGGCCAATAACCGCAAAACAGTACCGGGTCGGCAAACCCGTGGATGTCGAAACGGTTGACGGCAATTTCTCCGGTGACACCGGCCGGGCAAATGCGCCCGTCAAGGTCAATTACGGAAACCAGATGCCCCGGGTAAGCACGCCCCAGGCTGCCAGGCTTGCCCGGCCAGCGGGCGCTATGCCCGATGACAGCCGCCGCTTCGGTACGACCCCAGACAGAATTGGGGGCAAGGTTAAGGCGTGATTCGAACCAGTCTGTTGTCGCCGCACTTGGGTGCTCACCAGTGGCACTGATGGCGCGCACCGTGAACGCGGTCGGATCGAGATCGGGTGAGCCCACCGTAACGGCGCGCAAGGCTGACCAGGATGCACATACATTGGTGACGTTGTAGTGTGACAGTGCTTCGAGGGTTTGGTGTACGTTGGCACTGCCTGGCAGGCCGACAATAGGGTGCCCGAAATAAAGACAGGGCAACAGACCTTCAAGCAGGCCTTCCGGGCTGCTCCAGTGCGCTTCGGTCCAAAAAATGTCTCGAGCGTGCGGGAACCAGTTTTGTGATGCCACAAAGCCGGGCAACATCCCGATGAGCGCACTGTGTGGCAATACAGCGCCCTTCAGGGGGGTGTCAGTGCCCAGTGGATAAAAAAGAAATGCCGGGCTTTGCGCTGTGGTGTCTGCAATTTTGAAGACATCAGGTTGGCGGGCCAGCAGGCTGGACCACGACAGGGTTGCATCGTGCTGAAAACCATAACCAATGATCTGGCCCAGCGCCGGATAAACCGATTGGGCATGAACGATACCCGGAACCTGGGTGGCATCGACAATGGCGATGTTGGCCCGGGCGTCGATGATACGTGCCGTGACCTGATGCGCATTCAAGACCGGCGATAACGGTAATACCACGCCGCCCGCGGCAAGAACGGCCAGGCAAGCGGCTACAAATTCAGGCCCTTGTGACATGGCAACGGCTACACGGTCACCTTGCGCCAGGCCCATTTTTTGCAGGCCGGTGGCCAGTTTTCCGGTGGTGACGGCCAGTTCGCCATAGCTGCAGCGTCGGGCTTCACCGAATTCATTTTGTGTGAACAGGGCAGGACGACGACCTTGCAACGGATTAACGGCCCAGCGCTGGAGGCACAACTGCGCAATGTTGACAGAAGCGGGGACATGCCACCTGAAAGAGGCGTAAAGCGCCGGGTACTGGTCGTTCATTGTCGTTTTAATACCTGATACGTCATCGGAAGCGGTCTGGCTGCTTTTACCGATGCAAGCATGAACGACTCGGCGCTGATGTGCAACGTTTTGGGCGTATAAAAATCCGCC
>JAAYID010000348.1 GCA_012744285.1 Alcaligenaceae bacterium | reverse complement strand
GTATCCAGCGCAACGGTACGCTCACCATCAAGCTGATGGGCGCTGACCACGCTGGCGCAATCTTCACCATAGGGCGTAACCACCAGCAAGGCATCTGCAGGTGGCTGTTCGGACGAAATGACATTGACCTTGAGTGTCTTGAGCAAGGCCAAGGCACGCTTATGCCCCACTGAATGGTACGGCGCAACCCAGACATTCAGGTTGGAGGGCAACGCAGGCACAACCGGCGCGTCGGGAACCTGTTTCTGACCATCGACATAGCGGTAAAAACCTTCGCCGGTTTTACGACCCAGCAAACCACCAGCAAAACGTACCGCAGTAATCGGCGACGGACGAAAACGCGGCTCGTCGTAGAACTGCTGATAAATCGATTCCATGACCGGATGCGAGACATCGAGCGCCGTCAGGTCGAGCAATTCAAACGGCCCCATACGAAAGCCCGCCTGCTCGCGCATGATGGCATCGATCTGATAAAACGGCGCAACCGATTCCTGTGCAGTACGCAAGCCTTCAATGTTCAGACCGCGACCCGCATGATTCACGATGAAACCGGGCATGTCTTTGGCGCGCACCGGCTTATGGCCCATTTTGCGGGCCAGGGCCATCAGGGCCTCGCCGGTTTCGCGCTCAGAACGCAAACCGTCAATAATTTCGACCACTTTCATCAAGGGTACGGGATTGAAGAAATGGAAACCGGCCACACGCCCGGGCTTGTCACACCCGGCAGCAATCGCAGTGATCGACAGGGACGATGTGTTCGACGCCAGAATGCAGTCAGCCGACACAATGCCTTCCAGCTGCTTGAATAAATCGCGCTTGACATCCAGACGCTCGATGACGGCTTCGACCACCATGTCGGCGTCGGCCATGTCGGCAAGGTCAGTGCAAGCGTGCACCCGCCCCAGCGCAGCAGAGGCGTCATCAGCCGACAACTTGCCCTTGGCCGCCAGTTTGTCCCAGGTTTGCTGCAACGACTCGCGTGCTGCGGTAATCGCCTGTGCACTCAGATCAAACAACTTGACGGTGATACCGGCCTGGGCAGCGATTTGGGCAATGCCCCGGCCCATGGCACCGGCACCGACGATCCCTACAGTATTGATTTCTTTCATTTCACTCCATCTCCTGGCCTGCCGGCAACACGCCGCGACCGCGTAAAGAAAAAACTACGATTTGTTAAGCAACTGTTTAAGCATGCCTAGGCGCTCTTTCGGACTAAGACCCGCGCCCTGATCTGCACCGACAAGAGCCGCCGGATCTTGCAAACCCATTTCGGCAATAAACCGTGACGGCTCGCGCACGACATCTTCACGCGCACGCCGCCGCCGTTTGCACCAGCTGAGATTAAGCGTGCGCCGGGCACGGGTGATACCCACGTACATCAGACGACGTTCTTCCTGGATACGCTGAGCCAGCACATCGTCGCCGGCCGCAAGATCGTCATCGTCACGGCCCAGATGGGGCAAGAGTCCCTCTTCCACGCCCACCAAAAAAACATGCGGGTATTCTAAACCTTTGGAGGCATGCAGCGTCGAGAGTTTAACGGCGTCGGGTTCTTCATCATCGCCACGCTCAAGCATCGTCACCAGCGCGATATGCTGCACCAGTTCCACCAGATTCAACTCGTCTTCAACCGCCTTGCGCTTGAGCCAGCCGGTCAGTTCAAGCACGTTCTGCCACCGGCTTTGTGCAGGCCGTTCGTCAAGCGTGTCATACAAATAACGTTCGTACTGAATGGCACCAAGCAGGTCATCCAGCACATCGGGCGCACTGCGTGCGTTATCACCGCTGGCCCGGGCCTGGATGCGCTGAATGAACTCACCAAAGGTCTGCAACGGCTCAAGCTGACGAGCTGAGAGGCGGTCTGTGGAGCCAATCATGAAAATGGCGTCGAACAACGAAAGTTGCTGCGCCGAAGCGAACTCGCCCAAGGCCTGCAAGGTCGCCTGACCAATACCGCGACGCGGCGTGGTCACGGCCCGGATGAACGATGGATCATCCGCATCATTGGCGATCAGACGAAGATACGCCAGAATGTCGCGAACCTCGACCTTGTCGAAAAAGCTTTGCCCGCCCGAAATGGTGTACGGTATACGCAGATTGCGCAGCGCCTGCTCCAAGATGCGTGCCTGCTGGTTGCTGCGATACAAAATGGCAAAATCACGCCAATTGGCGCGCCGTTCGACACGCTCTGATGAAATACG
>JAAYID010000347.1 GCA_012744285.1 Alcaligenaceae bacterium | reverse complement strand
TTGTCGATGGGGCCGAGCTGTTCCAGTTGTCGTTCGATTTCACCGGGCTCCACCCGGAACCCCCGCAGCTTGAACTGCCGGTCGATGCGTCCGCAGAAGGTCAGTTCGCCGTTCGTTGCGACGTCGACCCGGTCGCCGGAATGGTAGATTCTGTGGCCTGAACCCGGTTGCCACGGGTCGGGCCTGAACCGTCCGGCGGTCAGGTCGGGCCGATTCAGGTAGCCCAGGCCGACACCGTCTCCGCCGATGACCAGCTCACCCTGGCCTCCGGGGGGGACCAGATGACCATCCAGGTCCATGACGTAGGCCCGGCAGTGCGCACCGGGTTTGCCGATCGGGATGCGGCGGGCGTTTTCGCGGGCTTCGTAGAGGTTTGAGCAGACCGAGGCTTCGCTGGGGCCATAGCCGTTGAAGAACCGGCGGCCCGATGCCCATTTTTCCACTACGGCGTCGGGGCAGGCTTCGCCGGCCACCATCAGCAGGCGAAGCGACGGCAGGGTACGTGTTGGCAGGGCCACCAGCAGCGACGGCGGCAGCGTGGCTATCGTGATGCGGTCATTTTCAAGGGTGTCGAGCAGTTCCTCACCGAAACGGACGGTGTCCGGGTCGGGAATATGCAGGGTGGCGCCGGAAGCCAGCGCCATGAAGATTTCCCATATCGAGGCATCGAAGGACAGCGCGGCAAACTGCAGAACCCGGTCGGTGACTTCAGGTGCCAGGTGGTGGCGTTGCAGCCGTATCATGCTGGCCAGGCCGCCATGCGGGGTTATCGCGCCTTTGGGCTGGCCGGTCGAGCCCGAGGTGTAAATCAGGTAAGCCGGGTCGTCGGCGTTCAGATCAGGGCCCCGGACCGCACGTGCAGCCGCTGTGTGCGGCATCTGGTCAATGGGCAGGATACGTGCCGCGCAGGACGCGGGCACCTGTCCTGTCAGCGCCGTGTCCGTCAGCAGCCAGCGGGCGTTGCTGTCGCCCAGTATCCAGGCGATGCGCTCGGCGGGGTAGGCGGCATCAATGGGGACCGCCATGGCACCCGCTTGCATGACCGCGAGCAAGGCGGTAACGGCCCGGGCTCCGCGCGGCAGCAGCAGGGCGACGGGTTCGCCGGGTGCGACACCCTTTTCGAGCAGGGTCTGGCACAGCGTGTCTACGGCCCGCTTCAGTGCCTCGTAGCTGAAACTCCCCTCTTTGGCCTGGATCGCCGGATGTCCGGGCAGCACGTGCGCCCACTCGTTGAAACAGTCCAGGGCCAGAGGGGCGGGCAAGCCACTGTCCGGCCCGCAGGCCAGGGCCACTCGTTGTGCCAGTTCAGTCTCGGTATAAAGGGACAGGTCCTGTACCCTGGCCATGGGTTGACGAACCATGGCAGACAGCAGCTGGTACCAATGTCCCAGCACATCGGTGCCGATCCTGTCGTCGATCCGCGTCGGGTCCCAGGCCAGGGCCAGCGCGGCATCGTCGCCGGTGGTCACGATGGCTGTCAGGGCGAAGTTGGTTTCTTCATGAAGGGTGGCCACCTTCAGCGTCAGCCCGTTGGCGACCAGGTCCGAGGGGCGCGGGTAATTCTGCACCAGCAGCAAGGTATCGAACAATGGGTTGGCCGGGTCATGGCCGGTGGATTGCAGAATGTCGTCAAGGCCGATGAACGCATGATCGGCACGCTCGAAGGCGTGCTGGCGCAGGTTACCCAACAGCGTCGCCAGGGTCATGTCGGCGCTCAGGGTTGCGCTGACGGGTACCGTGTTGATGGTCATGCCCACCAGAGCGTCTGCATGGTCGAAATCGGCAGGTCGATGCGCAAACGTGATGCCGAAAACAACCGTTTCGGTGCTGCGGTAGCGTCGCAACAGCAGGGCCCATGAGGCTTGCAGTGCGACGCCCAGTGGCACCCCATGTCGGCGACAGAGCGCGGACAGGCCGTCACGTACGACAGGGTCCAGTGTGCGGGTGGCGCTGTGCTGTGGGGCGCTGTGCGGGGTCTCTGCCGAGGGCAAGGCCATCAAGGTCGGGCTGGCGTCTGACAGTGCATGCTGCCACCAGCGACGGGCGGCGTTGGCATCCAGGGCATTCCAGCGGCGAACAAAGGCCGACCAGTCGGGCGCTGCCGGCAGATTCGGCGTGGTGTCATTGCCCAGAGCCTTGAGAATGTCCAGCAACTCCTGCATCAGCACCGACACGGACCAGCCGTCCATAATCAAGTGGTGGCTGCTCCAGACCCAGTCATGGCGATCATGACTGCGCCGTATCAGGTGCATGCGCATCAAGGGTGCCTGACCCAGCGCAAACCCTTGCTGGCGGTCGGCCTGCATCAAGGCGCGCAGGTGCGGGTCGGCACGCTGATCATCCAGGGCGCTCCAGTCGGAAACCTGCCATGACAGCGAGGCGGATGAGGCAATCGACTGGTACGGTTCGTCGTTGTCATCAAAATCGAAGGTACACCGCAGGGCGGCATGACGGTCCAGCATGATAGCCCAGGCCGTTTGCAGCGCTTCGGGGTCAAGTGGGCCTTCCAGTTTGAAATGAATCTGGTTGAAGTAGGTTTGCGGGTTGTGCAGGCTGTGCAGCAGAATGCCCCGTTGCAACGGGGTGACGGGCACCCGGGATGCTGAGGCAAAGTCGTCGGCCCCGATGGCTGCCGTGGCGTCAAACCCTGTTTCGACAGCGATGTTTTCCAGGGCCGATGCGATGGCGTGCATCAGGCCTTGCGCTGCGGCTTCGCTGTTCGGCCCTGCGGCGAAATTCAGGGCCAGGCGCAGTTGCCCGGCGACAACTCCGGCGTTCAGCTCGAGACGGTGGCTGCGGGCCAGGTCGGGTGCGATGGTGGGGCCTGTGTCAGCGTCAACAGGCTGGAACGGGCCATCGGTCCAGCCATCCAGCACGCCCACGTAGTTGACCAGAATGTCGGCATCCGGCAGAGCCGCCAGCCGGCGTGCCTGGTCGGGGTCATCGCCGTAGCGCAATAAGCCGTAACCGAGACCATCATGCGGCAGGGCGGCAAGCGCGGTTGTGATGGTCTGCGCCATGGTACGGGCGTCCGGGTTGACGGGCAGGCAGAGGGGAATGACCGATGTGAACCATCCGACGGTCTCTGAAATATCCAGCGTGTCGATGGGCAGGGCGCGCCCGTTGCGTTCCAGGTCAACGCGCAAGATACGGCCATGCCCGGCCGCATGGGCCAGCGCAAGTGCGGCCAGCAGCGTTTCGTCCATTCTCAACGTCCACACGGCAGGCACCTTGCGCAGCAGGTGCTGCGTCAGATTGGCCGGCAGGGTGAGCTGGCAGGTTCGGGCGTCCCTCTCAAGCCCCGGCTGTGCTGGAAGGTCAGGGGCCAGCGGTGTCGGCTGTGGTGACAAATGATCAACCCAGAACGGCAATGATGCCGTGACCTCGGGGTCGCGACTGAAGGCCTGAAGGGCCAGCGCCCAACGACGCCAGGGAATGCCGTGACGTCGCAGTGGAAGGTCATTGGGGTGTTCATAGGCGTTTTGCAGATCACGCAATACCACCTGCCACGACAGGACATCAATGCACAGGTGATGCACCGTGAGCATCATCTGTCGGTCAGAGGGCAGAACGACCGCGGCCACATTGACGCCGCGTTCCGGATCAAGGTGTTGCTGGGCCTGCGCCAACCGGGTTTGTCGCTGCCCGGTCCAGGTGATGTCATCCATGCCGTCCGGGCGTGTTTCAATCTTGAACAGCGGGGCGGGCCGCATGGCCGCAATATGGTAATCAATGGCTCCTTTCTCTGACCGGCTGACCTGCAGGCCAAAAATTTCGTGGCAGGCCACGACAGCCTGCAGCGCTTGGTGCAACCGGGGCAGGTCAACCGGGTCGGGCAAAGCAATGACCACAGCTTGGTTGAACTGTCGCCAGTTGCCATGCATTTCACCCTTGAACCAGGACAGGATGGGTGTGGACCAGACCGGGCCAATGGCGTCGGCGTCATCCGATGACGAACTGGCCGGTACCGCATTCCGGGCGATGGCTCTGACCGTCTGATGCTCGAAAATGGTTTTGGCCGATAGATCAAGCCCCGCGCGGCGGGCTCTTGAAATGACCTGCAGGCTGCTGATGGAGTCGCCTCCCAGATCAAAAAAATTGTCATCCGGGCCGATGGGGTGACGTTGCAGTACGTCGCTGAACAAATGTGCGACCAGGCGTTCGTGGTCGGAGTTCAGTGGGCTGACAGTGGCGGATGCCGGTGCGCTGTCGGCCAGATGGGCCAAGGCGCGGTAATCGGTCTTGCCTTGCGAGGTGACCGGTAGCGATGGCAGCGTGAGGATATGTTCCGGGATCAGGACATCGGCCAGACTGTTTTGCAGGGTAGCCTTGATGGCGTCTTGGGAAGGGGCGTTGGCGCCAGTGATGAAGGCCCACAGGCGATGGCGGGAACCTGTCTGGCGTACCAGGGCTGCGGCGTCGGTAATACCGGGGATCTGGATCAGCGCCCGTTCCAGAGTGGCGGGTTCTACCCGGATGCCCCGAATCTTGATCTGGCGGTCACGTCGCCCCAGGCACCAAAGTTGTCCGTCCAGGTCCATGCGCCCGCGGTCGCCCGTGTGCAGCTCGGCCAGTGGCGTGAAATCACCGTCGCGGGCGGCCGACAGCATCAGGGCCTGGCCGCGAACCCGTATATCACCCACACACAAGGAGGGAAGCAGCTGATTGTCAGGCCCGGTGACGGCGATTTCCGTGTTGGGAACAGGCGTGCCCAAGGGCAGGGTGGACCACGAGGCGGGCACGTCATCCACGGACAGGAAGGTGGCAGAAATGGTCGTTTCGGTCAGACCGTAGCCACACATCAGCTCGCAGTGCGGGGCCTGCTTGCGCCAGATGCGTGCCGCCGAGGCCTGAACCGCTTCGCTGCCCGTGATCAGCAGACGCAGTGACGGGGGAATCGGGGTGCCGTGGGCGACCCGTTCATGCACCCAGGTGTGCCAGAAGGCTGCGGGCAGATTGGCAACGCTAATGCCGTGTTGTGTCAGAGCCTGCTCAAAAGCGTCCAGGTCCCGGGTCTGTACCGGCGCAGGCTGAACCAGAGGAGCACCTGCCAGCAGTGCAGGCAGGGTTTCTTCCAGGGCGACGTCGAATGCCGGCGCTGCAAATTGCAGGACCCGGTCATGGGGTTGCAATCCAAAACGGTGACGCGTGTCCAGGGCGTGATTCAGCAGGCTGGCATGGCTGATGAAAACGGTTTTGGGTTCACCGGTTGAGCCCGAGGTGAAGCACACGTAGGCGGGCAGGACGTCCAGCCCTGTTGTTGGTGGAAAGGGAACAGGGGGGCATGCCGTGGCGGTCGTGTCCAGCAGCGTTTGGCACGCGATCCGTCGCAGGTCATGCGCTGAAGCCCCATCAAGGTCGGGGCTGTCGGCGCCGGTGACCAGAATGCTGACATCGGCTTGCCGGGCGCGTGTGAGGATGGCGTCGGCAGGGCCGTCGGTGGGCAGGAAAACCGCACATCCACCGCATTGCCATAGGGCCAGCAAGGTCGGCACCCGTTCAGTCAGCCGGGGCAAACACAGGCCGACACGCGTTTGCCGGGTGACCCCATGGGCGTGCAGGGCATCAGCCGTTCGCTCAATCCGGGTCAGTACCTGCCCGCAGGACAGACTGTCGTGGTGATCCGTCAGCAGAACCGTGCCGGGATCCATGGCGTGCAATGTGTCAAGGATCAGGTCATGGATCGGGCGGTCCGGCAGGCTGGCCGGCGGTCCTTGCCACAGCGCGGGTGCGTGTGGCGATGCAGGCTGTTGTCGGTCGCTTCCCTGTGCCGCAGCAGACCGGCACAGGTCGACGAACTGCGTCAGAAAAGCCCGAATGGTTCGTTCGTCAAACAGGTCGGGATCGTATTCCAGCTGGGCCAGCCAAGGGGCGTGCGGGTCGCTTGTGCGTTCCAGGCTCAGGTTCAGGTCAACCTCAGGTGCCAGCGGGGCAACCGGCAGCGCTTCGATGGTCGTGTCCGGCAGGGTGGGCGGTGCCAGGGGCTGGGCCTGCAGCACGAACATGGCCTGAAACAGCGGGTTGCGGTTCAGATGGCGTTTCGGGTTCAGTACGCTGACAATCTGATCCAGGGTAACGCCGGGTTGGTCCAGTGCACCCAGCAGGGCATGTTTCACCTGGGCGATGCGTGTGGCCAGGTCGTCGTTCAGGGCGGGCTGCAGCCTCAGTGGTACCGTACTGACCATGAAACCGACCATGTCCTGGTCAGCCCGGGTTTTCCGGGTAGACACCGGACAACCAATGACCATGTCGTCATCACCGCTCCAGCGCTGCAGCAACCAGGCATAGAGCGCCAGATAGGCCATGAACGGGGTGGCCCCGTTTGCACGGGCAATGTCGCTCAGGTCGGCATCGTCGGGTAGTGGCAGGCTGAGCATGCCCGCACGTTGGCCGCGTTCGGCGGGGCGAGGGTGATCCAGTGGCAGGCTGATTTCGGCCGGAGCGCCGTCCAGGGTGTTGCGCCACCACGCCAGGGCTTCCGGAGTTTCCCGGGTTTGATCAGCGGTTTGCAGCACCTCGGTGAATTGTGCTGCCGGCGCAAGACGGCCACCGCCTGCAACGGTGAAACAGTCGTTGATCAGGATCGCCATGGATGTCCGGTCGGCGATGATATGGTGGATCAGGAAGGTGATCCGGTGGTGGCCGTCGCAGGGCTGCAGCATGACCCGGAACAATTGGCCGGCCGGCAGGGTGTGCGGCGCGTTTTCAGGGCATAGTTCGAGCTCGGGCCGCTGGCCGGTGATTTCCAGCCAGGCTTCGTTGTCATGTTCCGCCAGGCGGGCCGATACGATGGCGTGTCGCTCAACGGTTTGGGCGACGGCGTGTTGCCACAGGGCCGTGTCCAAGGTGCCGCGCAACAAAAACGAGGCATGCAGCACGAACCCCTGGTCGTTCTGGCTGAGCTTGTCCATGAACCAGAGCCGTGTTTGCTCGGCATTCAGGGGGTAGCGACGGGGTGCGTTGTTGCTGCGGGTCAGCCAGGCGAGCAGTTCGGCCTTGCGCTCGCGCAGCTCATTTTGCAGCCTGGCATCCAGGGCGCCGGCCCGACCCTGCAGCACCAGTTTGTCACCTTCTGCAGAGATCCGGATACCGGCCTGGGCCAGTCGTTCAAGCAGGTCGGACAAGGGTTGCGTCATGGTGTTGCGTTCCTGGTGGTGATTTGTTCAAGCAGGTAGTCAGCCATGGCGTCAAGCGTCGGATGGCCAAAAATTTCGCCGATGGGCAAGGTCAGACCCGTAGCCTGTTCAAGGCGTTCATGCAGTTTTACCGTGAGCATCGAGTGCCCTCCGTAGTCGAAGAAACTGCGGTCAGTGTCGATATCGTCGCGCTCCAGCAGTTCAGACCAGCAGGCGTAGAGAAAATCGACCAGATCGTCACGGTCTTCAAACGGTGGCACTGCGGCATTGGCGGTGTTGGTACCCCTGATCGCCGTCTCTTGGGGCCGCGTGTGTTCGTTGCCGGGGTCGGCCACGGTATCTGGCGCACCGGGGCTGATGCCGGGTGCCGGCATTTCGCGGGCCATGCGGGTCAGGGCAGTCCAGTCGGTCTTGCCGTTTGCGTTCAATGGCAGCGCTTCAAGGCTCACCCAGTGTGACGGCAACCACGCGGCGGGCAGGCGTTCATGCAACCATTGGCGCAGGGCCTCGTCAGAAGGCAGGGCTTCGTGGGACGGAACGACCCAGGCAATGATCTCGCGTTCGGTCTGTGTCGTATCCGACGAGGTGTTGTTGACGGGCTGCGCGGTAATGGCCACAGCCTTGATGGCGGGGTGCTGTCGCAGTGTGATCTCGATTTCTTCGGGGTCGATGCGCTGACCGCGGATCTTGAATTGCCGGTCAAGACGACCGAGCAACCACACGTGTCCGTGCTCATCCATCCAGGCCCGGTCGCCGGTCCGGTAGGCGGGGCACAGTTCGCCGAACAGCCGGGTCTGGCCAAACGCCGAGGCCAGCGATCGGGCGTGACCATGATAGGTCTGGGCGACCAGGGGGCCGGCGATCAGGAGCTCTCCAGGCATGCCATGCAAAACGGGCTGGCCGGCCTCATTGATAATGGCCATGCGGTTGCCTGCGATGGCTTTGCCCAGGCTGCCCGGGGCTTGTCCGCGGGTGTATCGGGTCAGGCTGGCCGTGACAGTGGTTTCTGTCGGGCCATACACAATGAAAAGTGTACGGTTGCATGCCCAGGCCTCCAGCGTATGGGTCGGGCAGATTTCCCCGCCCACGGCCAAGACCTTCAGCGACGGGTGGGCACGGGCCGCCGTACTGTTCAGAACAGCGGGGGGTACCTGCATGTGCGTAATACCCCATGCATCGAGGGTTTCGTTCAGGGTGGTCCCGGGCATGACCGAGTGCCGTGGCAGTGTGACCAGGGTGGCACCGGTGCACCAGCTCATGGCGATGTCTGACAGCGTGACATCGAATGCCGGGGCGACAACCTGCAAAATCGAGCTGTCCGGGGTCAGCGCGTAATGACGGGCCAGACTGTGGCCCAGCCGGACCAGGGCATCGTGACGGATGGGGATGCCTTTGGGACGACCGCTTGAGCCCGAGGTGTAGACAATCGCCGCAACCGGGTTCGGGTGCGTTGTTGACGTGTCCTGAAACGGTGATGCTTCAGTGGGTGCGACGTCTGCGCAGTCGGGAATATTGACGCCGCCCGTGTCGGTCCACAGCAGGGCAGCTCCGCTGTCCTGGATCACGGTATCGGCTCGTTCGGCCGGCCATTGCGTGTCAATGATGACGGCGGTGGCCCCGTTTTGCCAGATGGCCAGCAGACAGGCCAGCCAGTCGGTCGAGCGCTCCATGGCCAGGGCGATGGTGTTTGGTGCCGGATGGTGTTGGCGCATGGCCAGGGCGAGTTCGCAGGCGCGTGCCCAAAGCTGTGCGGCACTCAGCGTTTTATCCAGATCGACGGCCAGGCGCTGGTCTGGCCTGCGTGCCGCGTGTTGCGCCACCAGCGTATCCAGGCGCTGGGGCGTACGTGCGTTTTCATTGGCAAACGCATGTTGCGTTGGCATGTTTTCATGGGGCAGGGCCGGCTGCCATGGCATGTTTTCACCGGACCCTGACAGTGCCAGCCGTTCCGGCAGATGCCGGTACCATTCACACAGTGACTGACCGGCGCGGTCTGTCGGGGCTGCCGTACCGGATGCCGGTGTTGTGGCCAGCGTCAGGCCAATGCGGATAACGCCGGCCAGACGTTCACCGACATCGGCGGGGATTCGCTGGCTGTCGTATTCCAGACCGAAGACAGTACCCCCTGACGGGGCAGAGGTAATGGTCAGCGCCAGATCCACCCGGGCCTGGGTGGATGGCGCCTGTCCCAGGCTGGTGATCTGCAACCCGGGCAAGACAAGGCTCCAGTCAAAGTCCTGCTCGGGTACCACCATGACATGCAGGTCGTCAGTGCGGTCGTCCAGTCCTTTCCATCCCAGATCCTGCAACCAGAATGCGGGAATGTCACGGAAGGACAGCGCCTGCATGACGTGAGTCTGGATGGCTTGAAGGGCCTCGGGCCAGGTACGTTGTCCGGCAAGGTCGAAGCTGCCCAGAAGGGTGTTCGCCAGAAAGGCTGCGCTGTCTTCCAGATCGGGATCATGCCGCCCGGCTTCGGGGAACCCGATGCGCACCGGGCCGTCAAGCACGTTGAATTGCTGCAGGGCAAAGGTCAGGGCGCACAGGCCCTGCACGAATGGGGTGATACCGTTGCTGTCCGTTCGCCGGTCGTGACCGGCAATGACAAGACGGGCCAGCGGGCCACCGCGTTGTTTGCCGCCCCCGGCTGACGGGATGCGGGGGCAACGGGCCTGGGAGACCGCCTGCCGATAGGCCTGCAGGGGCTCTGACACTGCGGCCAGTCGGGCCTGCTGGCGCAGGGCAATGTCACCGATTCCCGGTGGGGTGTTGTCAGGATGGGCCTCCAGGCCGCGAAGGGCGGCATAGTGACGGGTCAGATCCTGCATCAGGCGCTGGCTTGACCAGCCATCGATCATGGCATGGTGTGCCGTCATGATCAGATACAGGCGTTCGGTGTTGACGCGACAGATTTCAACCCTGAACAGGGGGCCGCCATCCAGGAGGAAAGGTTGGCCGGCCAGCCTGTCGCGGTGCCCGGCCGCAGTGGCATCGTTCATCAAGGGCGTATCGTGACAAATGACCTGAAACGGTGTGCCGGGCGGGTCGATAGATTGGGCCCACTGCCTCTGGTTTTGTTTCAGCCGGGTTCGCAGCGCCTGGTGACGGTCTGACAGGTATTGCAAGGCGCGCTGCAGCGTCGCCGTGTCGTGTTGTCCGTCGAAACGGTAGGCAATGGCCAGGTTGTAGGCGGTGCGCTGCGGGTGCGAGGCGTATTCCCGGATCAGCCATTGCTGGTTGAATGTCAGTGGCGCTTCCGTTGTCAGGGGGGCGGTCAAGGCGACGATGGCGTCGGGCTCAGGCCGACCGGGTGCGTTGAGCGTGTCCGTGCCGGTGTGCTTCGCCTGTTCGGTGCATTCGATACGTTCGGCCAGGGCGGCCAGTGACGGGGTTTCGAACAGCCAGCGCACATCGGTGACAAGGCCGGTTGCCTTGCGCAGCCGGTTCATCGCCATGATGGCTTTCAGCGATGTACCGCCCAGATCAAAAAAATGGGCGTCCCGACCGGTAATGCGGCACCCCAGAATGTCTGACCATTGTTGTGCCAGCAGACGTTCCGTGTCGGTACGCAATGGTTCCCGGCTCTGGACAGCGTTGTGTGCCGGCGCGGGGGCTTGCCGCGCAATGGCCAGCAGGGCGGCGTCGTCGGTTTTTCCGGTAGCCCCGACGGGCAGCGCATCCATCCAGACCCATTGATGCGGAATGGCCGCTCGTGGCAAGTGTGTGTGCAGTTGCCGGCGCAGCGCCGATTCGTCGGGCGGGGTTGTCGCTACAACCGCTGCGATCAGGCGGGGCTGTGCTGTGCTGTTGTCCAGAACGACGCGGCTGCACAAAATGCCGGGTTGCGCGGCCAGGGCTGATTCAATTTCAGCCGCATCAATGCGTACGCCTTCCAGTTTCAGTTGCCGGTCGCGGCGGCCCAGCAGCAACAAAGGCCCGCCCGGGCTTTGCATGGCCAGG
>JAAYID010000346.1 GCA_012744285.1 Alcaligenaceae bacterium | reverse complement strand
ATCAAGCCATTGCTGCGCAAGAAGGCCCAGGCCGGCGAACGGGTGGTGACGGAACGTTTCGGGGTGGATCACGATACCTGTACCGGGGATCACTCCTGCATTCGTTTGTCGGGCTGTCCATCGTTGTCAATCAAAGAAAATCCCGATCCGTTGCGTCGTGACCCGGTTGCCACGGTGTTGTCCAGCTGTGTCGGTTGCGGCTTGTGCGGTGAGGTGTCGCATGCAGCGGTGTTGTGCCCCTCGTTTCATCGTGTTGATGTGATCAGCAATCCGCGTCCATTCGAGGCGTTCAGGGCACGGCTGGCACATCGTTTTATTGGATTCTTGCAGCGCCGTCTGGCACGAAAGGAGTATCGCCATGCGGCCTGACCAACAGCCCGTACCTGTCAAAATTGCCATTCTCGCCATGGGCGGCGAGGGTGGCGGTGTGCTGGCCGACTGGGTGGTCAGTACGGCCGAACAGGCGGGTTTTTATGCCCAGACGACCTCTGTGCCCGGCGTGGCCCAGCGGACCGGGGCCACGATTTACTACGTCGAAATCTTGCCGGTGCAACGCAGCACTGGCAAGCAACCGGTACTGGGCCTGATGCCGGTGCCGGGCGATGTGGATGTGGTGTTGGCGTCCGAGTTGATGGAGTCGGCGCGGGCCGTGCAGCGTGGTCTGGTGACGCCGGACAAAACCTTGCTGATTACGTCGTCGAACCGCGTGTATGCCATGCCAGAGAAAATGGCCATGGGGGATGGCCGCCAGGACAGCGATGCATTACTGACGACCGGGCGCCTGGCGGCGCGCCAGTATGTCTGCCACGATTTTGCCGCGCTGGCGGCCAGGCATGGCAGTGTGATCAGTGCTTCGTTGTTTGGTGTGCTGGCGGCATCGGGGGCTTTGCCTTTGCCGCGCGAGGCGTTCGAGGCGACCATCCGGCAAAGCGGCGTTGGCGTGAACGCCAGCCTGGCCGCTTTTGCGGCCGGCTATGGCGCGTGGCCCGATCCGGGGCCTGCGGTACCGGCTGACTCAGCCTCAGGGCCGACTCAAGCTTCGCCACCCGGGGGCCTTCGCGAGGGGCAGCAGAAGCCTCAGGAAGGGGCGTGCGACCCGCGGCTGGCCGATCTGCAAGCGCAGATGCGCCAGGTCTTCCCTTCTGAGGTCCATGCGGTGGTTGCGGCGGGTATTGCGCGTACGGCCGATTACCAGGATCTGGCCTATGCCCGCCAGTACCTGGCGCTTTTACAGCTTGTCGTCGTGCAGGACACCGATCCGGGCCGCACGTATCGTTTGCTTGAAACAGTGGCGCGTCACCTGGCGTTGTGGATGACGTATGAGGATACGGTACGCGTTGCGGAGCTCAAGATCCGTCGTACCCGTTTTGATCGTGTGCGTGCCGAACATGGCGTGCAGTCGACACAGCTGGTACAGGTCAACGAGTTCTTTCATCCACGCCTTGAAGAAATTGCCGATACCTTGCCGACCGGGATGGCAAAGCGTCTGCTGCGAACCGGTTGGTTGCGCGGATTGGTCCAGCGCTACACCCGTAAAGGCCGCATCATTCACAGCAATCGTCCGGGCGGGTTCCTGATGCTGTATCTGGTGGCCTCGTTGCGCGGTATCCGGCGTCGCTCATTGCGTTACGCCCGCGAGCACGCAGAAATGGCGCGCTGGCTTGAGCAGATCATCCGGCTGGCGCCCCATCATTACGATCTGGCCTGCGAGGTGGCTGCGTGCCAGAACCTGGTGAAGGGCTATGGCGATACGCATGCGCGCGGGCTGCGCAGTTTTCATATGCTGATGGGGGCGTTGCCGCACCTGGAGCGCCATGATGCACCGGCGCTTCAGCTGGCCGGCCTGCGGCAGGCTGCCTTGGCCGATGACAAGGGCGGCACGCTTGAGGCGCAATTGGCGGCGTTGAAGGTGCCGGGTTTCTTGCGACCCTAGGTTGTTAGTGGTGCCCGACCTCGCCCAGGTAGGCCGCCCTGATCGCCGGGTCATTGAGCATGTCCTGGCTGCTGCCCGACTTGATGATCCTGCCGCCGGTCATCAGATAGGTGCGACTTGAGGTGCTGACGGCCAGATGCGCGTTCTGCTCGGCGATCAGGATGCTGACGCCACGTTCTTTCAGGCGGGAAATCGTGGCGAAAATCTCGGCAACGATCTTGGGTGCCAGCCCCAGCGAGGGTTCATCCAGCAGCAACAAGGTGGGGCGGCTCATCAGTGCACGACCGATGGCCAGCATTTGCTGCTCACCGCCTGACAGGGTTCCTGCGACCTGGAGCAGACGTTCCCGCAGGCGTGGAAACATGTCCAGCACCTGTTCAAAATCCTGGCGGATGGCGGCTTTGTCGTAGCGTCCGTAGGCGCCCATCAGCAGGTTTTCCTGAACTGTCAGCGGGGTGAAGACCTGACGCCCTTCCGGCGACAGGGCAATGCCGCTCTTGACGCGTTGTGCCGCATCCTGCTTGTCCAGGGATTTTCCGGCCAGGGTCACAGAGCCCTGACGGTGTCGCAGCAGGCCCGCCAGGGTATTCATCAAGGTTGATTTTCCGGCGCCGTTGGGGCCGAGCAGGCAGGCGATTTCACCCTGGGCCAGCGTCAGGTCGATGTCATGCAGGATCCGGGCCGGGCCGATCCAGGTGGAAAGCCGGGTAACGTCAAGCATGGATGCTGTCTCCAAGGTAGGCTTCGAGTACGGCAGGATCCTGGCGCACGTGGGCGGGGGTTCCCTCGCTGATCAGGCGGCCGTTGTTCAGTACTGAAATGTAATGGGCCAGCCGCATGACGACACCGACGTTGTGCTCGACCAGTACGATGGTCGTACCCTGGCGGTGCAGGTCAAGAATGGCGCGTTCGACATGGGCAATGGCTTGGGTGGGCAGGCCGGCCAGGGGCTCGTCCAGCAGCAACAGTGACGGCTGGCTGGCCATGGCGCGTGCAATTTCCAGCAGTTTCGACTCTCCGTAGCTCAAAGCACCGGCCAGTTGCTGTGCCTTGTCAGCCAGTCCGACCTGGTCAAGCCGTTGCAGACCCGCCTGAGTCCCGGCCGTATTTTCCTGGCGCTGGCGACGCGAGTTCAGCAGCGCATCAATGAAGGTGCTGCGGGTCTGGGTATGGCGGCCGACCAGCATGTTTTCAAGCACCGTCATGTCCTGGAAGATCTGCAGGTTCTGGAAGGTGCGGGCCAGGCCCCGCTGGGCGCGCTGATGAGGCGGCAGTGCCGTGATGTCCACACCCTTGAAACGGATCGTGCCCTGTGTCGGTGGGTTGATGCCGCAGATCAGGTTGAACAGGGTTGATTTCCCGGCGCCGTTGGGGCCGATCAGGGCGTGGATCGTACCGGGTTGCACACTCAGGTCGACCGAATCGATGGCGACCAGGCCGCCAAACGATTTGCCGATACCGTTCAGCTGCAGGATGGGGCTGTGCTCGACAGTGGCAGGTTGTGCAGCATCAGGAACGGTAGCAGATAGTCTTGCGTAAGCTGTCGTCATGTCGATGACCTCTGAGAGGGTAGGCGGGACTTGAGATTGGCCAGTCCGCCCGCAATACCACCGGGCATGAACCCGACAACAACAATCATGGCAATACCGAAAATGAGCAGTTCGGCGTCGTGCAGGCTGCGTGTCAGCTCGGGCAGGGCGGTGAAGATCAGCGCCCCGAAGAAGGGGCCCCAGTAGCGACCAAACCCGCCGATCGCCACCATGACCAATAACAGGATGGAGGTTGAAAACGAGAACACATCGGGTGAAACGAACTGGTTCTGATGGGCGTACAAGGCTCCGGCCAGTGCTGCAATGGTGTTGGCCAGCACGAAAGCTCCCAATTTGTAGCGCAGTACAGGGATACCCATGCAGGCGGCTGCGGTATCACTGGAGTGGATCACCCGCAGGGCGCGTCCGGCGCGTGAATTACCCAGGAAACTCAGGCTGAGCAGTATGAGACCCGTCACCAGCCAGTAGGCCACAAAAATGGCGGTCGGACTGCTGATGTCCAGGCCCCCCAGCGTGTAGGCGGGAATGCCAATCAGCCCGTTCGGCCCCCCTGTCCAGCTGACCAGGCCGGTCAGCAACACCGAGAAAATGGCATTGAAACCCAGCGTGGCCATGGCCAGATAGTGGCCGCTCAGCCGCAGCGTGGGCCAGCCGATCAGGAGCGAAAACAGGGCGGAGATACCGATGGCCCCCAGGGTGCCCAGCCAGGGTGTCACGCCGGCATGGACGGCCAGCATCCCGCTGGTATAGGCGCCCAGCCCCCAGAAGGCGGCATGAGCCAGCGACGTCAGCCCTGTCAGACCAACCAGCAGGTTCAGGCTGGCAATCAGCAGGAGATTGATGAAGAAGGCACTGCCCATGCTGACCCAGTAGGCATTGGGTGTGATCAGTGGCCACACAATGACCAGTATCCACAGGATCAGCAAATGGCTCTGGCGACGGGTACCAAGGCGTGTCAGAAAAGCCGGTTTCATAATTTGACGACCTCCGGTTTGCCCAGCAAGCCTTGCGGGCGCAGGACCAGCACCAGCAGCAGAACCAGGAACGCCAGTGCGTCCTTGAACTGCGACGTTACGAAGCCACTGACGAGGGACTCAAGCAGCCCGAGAATCAGGCCGCCGGCCATGGCGCCGAACAGGCTGCCCAGGCCGCCCAGCATGGCGGCACTGAACCCCTTGAAGCCCAGCATGGCCCCCGCATCGTAGGACATCAGGGTCAGCGGCGTGATGATGGTGCCGGCCAGTCCGCCCATGGCAGCCGCCAGTACGAAGGCACTGAAAACAACACGAGAGTGACGGATGCCCACCAGTGCAGCGGCCTGAGGGTTGGCTGCGGCGGCACGCATGGCGCAGCCCCAACGGGTATGCGAGAAAAACAGGTGGGTCAGTGCCATCAGCGTCAGTGTGATCCCCAGGATCCACAGGGTTTGTGTGGCAACACTGGCCCCCAGGATGTGAGTCGATGCCGCAGTCGACAGACCGGGATAGCCGACCGGATTTTTCCCCAGGCTCAGCATGACCAGGCTTTTCGACAGCAAGGCAATGCCGACGGTGACCAGGGTCAGTGCGAAGGGCGTCTGGTTGACCAGGGGGCGAACCAGAAAGCGTTCGGTCAGCCCGCCAATCAGCGCGACGGCGACCCCGGCGATCAGGCAGGCCTGCCAGACGGGCATGTTGATGTCATTGAAGCAGAAGGCGGCCAGAATGCCACCCATCATGACCCACTCACCCTGAACAAAGTTCAGGGCGCCGGTGCTTTTGAAAATGACGTTGAACCCGACAGCAATCAATGCGTAAATGCTGCCGGTGCCCAGTCCCGAGAAGATGATTTGCAGGGTATTGCTGTCCATCACTGACCTGAAAAAGAGGTATTGCCGGGCGTTTTATTTGTAGTCATGAAGGCGGAAGCGCCCGTCGGCCCACTTGATCAGGACAATGTCGTCCTTGGACAAACCGGAGTGCCGCTCAGGTGAAAAGTTGAATGTGCCGCCAACGCCTTTGTGCCCTTGGATCGTTTCGAGTGTGGCGCGGGTTTTGCCGGGCTCGCCGTGACTCGTCTGCAGCGCATGACGAGCCAGCTGGATGGCGTCATAGGTCTGGGCCACGTATTGGTTAGGCGCACGACCGTAACGCTTCTCGAAGGCGTCTGTCAGGGCTTTGATCGGGGCTTTTTGCGGGTCGCTGTCAGGAAGGTCGGCGCCGACCGGGAATTTCACCGAGACCAGAAGCAGTTTCTCGGCGCTGCTGCCCGCCAGTTCCATGTATTTCTGGGATACGAAGCCATAGCTGTGAATCAGCTCGCGATCGGTCAGGCCCAGTTGTTCGGCTTGTTTGGCGAAAATCACGCCGGCCGGGGTGACGGTCCAGCACAACACCGCCTGTACGTCGCTGTTCTTGATACGGGTCAGTTGCGGGATCAGGTCGTTGTCTGTGGGCGCAAAGGCTTCGAACGTCACGTCCAGGCCCAGCGACGGGGCCAGTTTCTTCAGTTCTTCGGCGGCGGCTTGCCCGAACCCGCTGGTGTCATGCAGCAAGGCAATGCGGGTGATGCCTTTTTTGTCAAAGTAGTCTTTCAGGCGCTCAAAGACCTGTCGGTCGTCGACCGTGCTCTTGAAAATCCATTCGCGTTCGGCCACTGGGGCGACGATGCTGTGCGCCCCTTCGGTCGAGATGAAGGGCACCTTGCCTTGCGTGGCAAGAGGCACCATGGCCAGTGCGATACCGCTCATGTTGCCGCCGCCCACAATAATAT
>JAAYID010000345.1 GCA_012744285.1 Alcaligenaceae bacterium | reverse complement strand
TCTACCAGGCGTTTTACAGCGCGGAAACGGCGCGTGGTTTTTTGCATTCGCATTCGTATACGGGTAACCCGCTGGCATGTCGGGCGGCTCTGGCCACGCTGGATATCTTCGAGCAAGATGATGTTCTGGTCGCCAACAAGACCAAGGCGGCCCAGCTGTCACAGGCGCTTGCGCTCGTTGCGGCGCATCCTCGTGTTCGTCATTTCAGGCAATGCGGCATGATCTGGGCGTTCGATGTGCATTTCGATGATCCTCACTATGCCAGGGAATTTTCAAAAACGTTTTTTACAGTCGGGTTGTCGTATGGTGTGCTGATGCGCTCGATTGGCACAACGGTTTATCTCATGCCACCGTATATTCTTGATGACGCTCATATCCGGTTTCTGGGTGACGCTGTTTTTGCCGTTTTGAGTCAAGTTCTGGCGACGTTGCGATGAAATGGCTTGAGCAGGTTGCGAAAGGGCTTGAACACATCGATGCGGCTGGGTTGCGTCGTCACCTGAAGGTGGTCGAATCGCCTTGGGGGCGCCGGGTACGGGTCAATGATCGTGAGTTGCTGGCCTTTTGCAGCAATGATTATCTGGGGCTGGCCGCGCATCCTGCCGTCGTACAGGCCTTGCAAGAGGGGGCACAGCGGTATGGGGCAGGCAGTGGTGCCTCGCACCTCATCAGCGGCCACACCCGTGCACACGCCGAGCTGGAAGGCAGATTGGCCGGGTTATACGCGCCTTGGGTGCCCGAGGCCAGGGCGTTGTACTTCAGCACAGGTTACATGGCCAATGTGTCCTTGCTGACGGCGTTGGCCCAGCTGGATGACGAGGTCGAGTTCTTTTCAGAAAGCCTGAACCATGCGTCGCTGATTGACGGCATGCGCATGGCCAGGGCTCGCGTCAGCGTCTACCCGCATAACGATGTGCAGCAGCTGGAATCCTTGCTGGCGGCCAGCACGGCGCCTACACGGATTATTGTGACCGACAGCGTGTTCAGCATGGACGGCAACCTTGCGCCTCTGGCCGGGCTTGACCGGCTGGCACAGCAGTACGATGCCGCGCTCGTGATCGATGATGCGCATGGCTTTGGTGTGCTGGGCGAGCGCGGTTTGGGGGCGCTCGAGCACCTTGCGTTAGGTTCGCCACGCATTATTTACATGGGTACGCTGGGCAAGGCCGCCGGTGTGTCCGGGGCATTTGTCGTGGCGCATGGCCAGGTTATTGAATGGCTGGTGCAACGGGCGCGTGCCTACATCTATACGACGGCTTCGTCACCCGCACTGGCCCATGCGGTACTGGCCAGTCTCGATATCATTACCGGTGACGAAGGGGCCGACAGGCGGCAACGCCTGCAGGCGAATTGTCGTCATCTGAGCGAATCCATTTACTTGCAAAAGTGGGGGTTGCCCGACTCTGATACGGCCATTCAGCCTGTCATCATCGGGTCCAACAACGATGTGACCAAGGTGGCGGGTTTCTTGATGCACCAGGGGTTGTGGGTGCCAGCCATTCGTCCTCCTACTGTTCCCCCCGATACCGCTCGTCTGCGCATTACGGTCAGCGCGGCCCACACGCCAGACGATGTGTTCCGCCTGGGCCGAGCCATTAACCGTGCTGAACGCGAGATTGATGATGACGCCTATCTCTGACGCACAAGCACCTTTTGCCTGTTTTGTGACAGGTACCGATACCGAAATTGGAAAAACCCTGGTCGCCGCAGCGCTGGTGCATGGGCTGGCGAAGCAGGGGGTGCGTGTTGCTGCCATGAAACCGGTGGCTGCCGGTACGCAGCAGATCGACGGGCGTCGTTGCAACGAGGATGTTGAAATCCTGTTGTCGCAGGTGAATACAAGCCTTGATCGTAACCGGGTTGTGCCGTATCTGTTCGATGAGCCTGTTGCGCCGCATATTGCTGCGCGTAACGTCGGCATCACCATGACTTCCCGCGTCATTCTTGAGGCGTTTGCGCAGATCCAGTTGCAGGCCCAGGCTGTTGTGGTCGAAGGGGCAGGTGGCTTTTGCGTGCCGATTTCAGAAACCGAGGATCTGGCCGATGTGGCGCAAGCGCTGGCGTTGCCGGTCGTGCTGGTGGTGGGCATGCGGTTGGGGTGTATCAGCCATGCGGTTCTGACGGCCCAGGCGGTTCAGGCCCGTGGCTTGCGTTTGGTGGGCTGGGTGGCCAATACCGTTGACCCAGACATGCCCTATTTCAATGAAAACATTCAGGCGCTGAACGGGCGTTTGCCGGCTCCGTATCTGGGTTGCATTCCCCGGCTGGTGGATCCTGACCCTGCCATTGCCGCCAACCATCTTGATTTCAGCCGTCTCGAAGGCTGGCCTGGCGCCATGCCCGCGTCAGAATGAAGGCGTTGGTATGCCGGCAGTTCGGGCCACTTGACGACTTGCAACTGGCAGAGTCGTGTGTGGTCGATGCCTGGCGCTTGGCACCCGTCATCAGCGAGCGTATCCGTCTTGAAGATGCTGTTCAGGGCTTGCAGCGCCTGGCACGTCGTGAAGTGCGGGGCAAGGTGGTTGTCACGTTCAAAGATACGGGCTTGCCAGCCAGATAACCTTGTTACGCAGTCGTTTCATGAAGGGAATGCCTGACAGTTGTTCAAGTGTCAGGGCCTTGCTGGTGTTGATTTCTGAATCGACCATGGCTGAAAGCCGTTTGGCTATGTCATGGCTGTAGATTTCGACATCAAACTCAAAGTTCAGACGCAAGCTTCGAGGGTCGAGATTCGATGACCCGATATAGGACCAGGCATTATCAATGGTGATCAGCTTCGAGTGATTGAATGTGCCCTGGCACACCCAGACGCGACAGCCGCTGCGGATCACCTGGTCAATCTGGGCCATCATGGCGTAGTTGACCAGCTTAAGGTTGTTTTTGCCCGGGATCACGATATCAACCCTGATGCCCCGGCGAGCTGCGGTGTTGATTGCGCCGAGCAACGCGGCATCCGGCAAGAAATATGGCGACTGGATACGGATATGCTGCTGGGCGACGGCAAACGCCCCCAGCAGCATGCTGTGGTTGCTGCCCACGCTGCGGTCCGGGCCCGAACGAATGCCGCGTGCAGGCACCGAGTTCGGGGGGATGGCAGACCAGTCTTGCGAGCACCAGATGTCGTAGGGCAGGGTTTCGCGGGTGGTGAATTTCCAGTCATGTGCAAAGACGGACATCAGCTGCTGCACAACCGGTCCTTCAAAACGGAAGTGAGTGTCACGGTCGGGATCTGTCTCAGGTGACTTGCGGACAAACTCTTCCCGGATATTCATGCCGCCGGTAAAGCCGACCTTGCCGTCCACCACCAGAATTTTCCGGTGGCTGCGCAAGTTGGCATACGGCATGCGCAGCCCCAGCGGGTTCGTCATGAACAAGGCCGTGCGGATACCACGCTTGCGCAGCTGACGTGTAATGGGCGGGCGTGAATATTTAACGCCAACCGCATCGATCAGCACCCGGATCTGGACACCCCGCTCCTGGGCACGCGCAAGCGCCTCTGCCACTTTCAGACCCTGGGCATCATTATCGAAAATATACGATTGCAGCGCGATGGAACGGCTGGCGGCGTTGATGGCTGCAATCATGGCGGGGTAGGTCTCGTCGCCACCACTCAGGATGTCGATCTGGTTGCCCTGGTGCAATGCAAAATGGCTGACGCAGTCACCCAGTGTGTGCAATGAGGCAAACTGCGGTGCCGACCATGGCACGACGTCTGTCAAGGCGGGCAGGTCAACATCGGCGTAATCACGTAATGAAGCATCCCGTTGTTGCGAGACCTGATCTTTGCGAATGCGGTTGATTCCGGCAATGATGTAGATCAAGGCCCCGAAGAATGGAGAAAGCATGATCACGCCAACCCAGCCAATGGCGGCACGGACATCGGTTTTGGTCATGGCCGCGTGAACAGCGGCAATGGCGCCAATCAGCAGGCTCAGCGCAAACGCAATATGTGGCCAGTAGTCAGCGAATAGCGTTTCAAAGGAATTCATGTCGTTTCTTGAACGGTGTTGACGGTGGGTAAGTGCCCTAAGGGCAACCCGTTTCAACATAGAGTATATAGAAACTTCCCGGCCCACTTGCTTGGGCCGAAAATTTTGTGCTAAACTAATGTTCTTTAGTGGTGACCGTAGCTCAGTTGGTAGAGTCCCGGATTGTGATTCCGGTTGTCGTGG
>JAAYID010000344.1 GCA_012744285.1 Alcaligenaceae bacterium | reverse complement strand
TGACGGTGCGTTGGGCCAATGCGGGCGAATCACTCAAGCTGCTGAACGAACAAACCGTCGCGTTGCAGCCTGACGTCGGCGTGATTGCCAGCGGCGACCAGCTGGAAAGCCTGGCCGGTATCATGGGCGGCGATGCCAGTGCCGTTACCCTGGATACCACCGATATTTACCTCGAAGGCGCGTTCTGGTGGCCCGAGGCCATCATGGGTCGTGCCCGCCGCTTCAAGTTCAGCTCGGAAGCCAGCCACCGGTTTGAACGGGGTGTCGATTTCGCGAACATTCCTGAAGACCTCGAAATCATGACGCGCCTGATCGTGGACATTTGTGGTGGGCAGGTGGGTCCGCTCGATGACCAGATTATCCGTTTGCCGCAGCGCGATCCTGTCGAAATGCGTCTTGACCGTTGCCGCCGCATTCTGGGCGTACCCCTTGATCAGGCTCAGGTCGAAGACATTTTCACGCGCCTGGGGTTGCCGTTTGAGGTGAACGCCGGGGTATTCCGTGTCACACCACCCTCGTTCCGCTTCGATATTGCCATTGAAGAAGACCTGGTTGAAGAAGTGGCCCGCGTTTACGGCTTCGAACAGATCCCTGATCAGGCTCCGGTTGCGCCTGCCGTCATGGCGGTACAGCCTGAAACCCTGCAGGGGCCACACCTGTTGCGCCAGCGCCTGGCACTGCGTGATTATCAGGAAGTCATCAACTTTTCGTTTGTTGAAGAGGCCTGGGAGCAAAATTACGCCGGTAATGCCGACCCGATTCGCTTGTTGAACCCGATTGCCAGCCAGCTGGCGGTCATGCGTTCCAGTCTGATCGGTGGTCTGCTGGCCAATATCCGTCACAATGCCAACCGCAAACAGTCACGTGTGCGGGTATTTGAACTGGGTCGTGTGTTTGCCCGCGACAGCCGTGTCGCTGACGGTGATCTGACCGTCAAGGGCGTCAGCCAGCCACAGCGTATTGCTGCTGCGGCGTGGGGGCCGGCCTTGCCCGAGCAGTGGGGCGCACCGACTCGTCCGGTTGATTTCTACGACGTGAAAAGTGATCTTGAGGCCCTTTTGGGGGCACGTGCGGCTGACCTGGTCTGCAAATCCGCATCCCACCCGGCCCTGCATCCTGGGCGTTCTGCACAGCTTTTGCTGGACGGGCAGCCCATAGGCTGGATCGGTGAAGTGCATCCGCGTTGGGCACAACAGCTGGATATGGCACATGCCCCCGTAGTTTTCGAGGTGGATGTTGATGCGATTTCCACAATCGCCTTGCCCGCGCCTGCTGAACTGTCGCGTCAGCCCATCGTGATTCGTGACCTGGCGGTCTGGGTGGATGCCAGTGTGGCGTGGCAAGATCTGATGGCGACCCTGCAGGCGACTATTGCGGCCGACGACAGTCTGGCCATCGTGAAAGACATTCGTTTGTTTGACGTCTGGCGCGACAAGGCCCAGGCCGATGCGCAGACCAGCCTGGCCTTGCGGTTCTGGCTGCAAGATGCTGCAGTCACACTGGATGACGCGCAGGTAGAACAGTGCATGGCCCGGTTGCTGGATGCCCTGGTCACCACCCATGGCGTTCGTCAGCGCGCCTGACCGGAGATTTGGATGAATCAAGAAACACGCACCCTGACCAAGGCCGAGCTGGCTGAATTGCTGTTTGACCGGGTTGGTCTGAACAAACGTGAAGCTAAAGATCTGGTGGATACCTTTTTTGAAGAGATTCGGGACGCGCTGGCCAACGGCGTGGAAGTGAAACTGTCGGGTTTTGGCAATTTCCAGGTGCGCGACAAGCCGCCACGTCCGGGTCGCAACCCCAAAACGGGTGAAGTCATTCCCATCGAAGCGCGTCGTGTCGTTACGTTTCATGCCAGTCAGAAGCTGAAAAGCGCTGTTGAGCAGGCAGGGACCGGGCCGGTTACCCCTGCCGCCGACAAGGTTTGAGTTCTGTCCCGTGTTTGTTATGATCGACAGCCTTAACCGGTTTTAACCTATAGACAGGTCGTTATTCCGCCCATGAGTACTCCAGAAACCTCTGTTGCCTTGCCGCCGATTCCCGCCAAACGTTATTTCACGATTGGCGAGGTCAGCGATTTGTGCGGCGTCAAACCACATGTCCTGCGTTATTGGGAGCAAGAGTTTACGCAGCTCAAGCCGGTCAAGCGTCGCGGTAATCGCCGGTATTACCAGCACCACGAGGTCTTGTTGATTCGTCGTATTCGCGATTTGCTGTACGAGCAGGGTTTCACGATCAGCGGGGCACGCAACCGTCTGGGCGATGTGCGCGAGGTCGATCACGACCAGGAAGCCGCCGTACGTTTGTCGGGCACCGAGTTCCAGGCGCTGCGCACCGAACTTGCCGCCATCCGTGACAGCTTGTCAGAGGCTCTTGGCGCCCCTGCGCTGGGTTGATGCGGGCCCAGGCACTGCAGGCTCTGTGCCTGACAGACCCTGTCCAAAAAATCGCAGCGGTCAATGCGCTGCATGCCGCTATTGCGCGCAGTGGCTGCCTTGATCGTGCTGCGGGGCAGGGTGATCGTTTTGCTGTTGGCCAGGGTCGTCAGTGTGCGGCCGGACCAGGCACCCCTTCAGGTCAACCGTGTGGCATTGACAGCACGGCGGTACTGATACCCCCGGCCACTGTGCCCGGGCGTCCTGCCAAGCCTGAATTGGTGCCTCCGTTCAACGTCAAGCAACGTTCGCCCCGGTCCCCGCAGGGGCTGGCCGCGCTTATCCACGCCCTGGCGCATATTGAATTCAATGCCATCAATCTGGCGCTGGACATCATCTGGCGTTTTCCAGGCATGCCCGAGGCGTTTTATACCGACTGGTTGCGGGTCGCGCGTGAAGAAGCCCTGCATTTTGATTTGCTGAGCCAGCATTTGCAATCTATGGGCTATCAGTATGGTGATTTTCCCGCCCATGACGGGCTTTGGGAAATGGCCGAGCGTACGGCCAACGATCTGATGGCACGTCTGGCACTGGTGCCGCGCACGCTTGAGGCGCGGGGGCTGGATGCGTCGCCGCCGGTACGCGCCAAGCTGCAGTCGGCAGGCGACACCGTGGGTGCAGGCATTATCGACATTATTCTGCGTGACGAGATAACCCATGTGGCCATTGGCAATGACTGGTACCGCTATGTATGCGAGCAGCAGGGTCTTGACCCGCTGACCCAGTACGCGGTACTGGCTGCGCAGTATCGGGCGCCGCGCCTGAAAGGCCCGTTCAACCTTGAGGCGCGGCGAGCTGCCGGGTTTACCGAGGCTGAGCTTGATGCGCTGCAGTCGGAGCCGGTTTCAACGACGGTGCCTCAGGGTCTGGCATAACCGTTTTTACACCTTGGCCGATGAACAGCACAACACCTTCCGGCGCACGGGCGGTGTCAATGCCCTGTTTTTCGAGGGTGATTTCAAACAGTGTGTTTTCATCAAGCGCCACCCCATCGGGCAAGGCCAACGTGTTGACTGCGGTGTCATCCAGCCAACCCAAAAAGTGCGTGTCGGGTGAGTTTGTGGCACGTGTCCATAGCGCCAGGCCTTGATCGGCGGTTTTGTTGCTTTGCAGGCGCGGCTCGGCACGCAAGTGGCCCGGACCGGCTTGCGTGATGACCCACCCCGGGGTTGAACTGCTGTTGGGTGGCTGCAAAATGGCAATTGACAACAGTTCGGGTGGCTTGGGTGTCGCCTGTTGTACGCTGGTCTGCGGCGGGTTGGACGTGAGGCCGTGGCGCAAGGCCGTGTAAGCCAGCACCGCGATGCCGGCCAGCACCCCCAAGGCGAGCCAACCGATGGGTCGGGCGTACCAGGCCGGTTGTTGTGCTTGCGGGCGATGCCCAATGTCTGGCCCGTGGGCTGTCGATACGGCGTGGCTGTCAGGCTGGGCCTGAGGTTGATCGGGTAAGGAAGACGGGCTGTCATGGCCGGGGCGGGCACTGCCCGTGGTGGAGATGCTGTGCGTATCCGGGCCGCTGAAGGCTGGCTCGGCACGCCGGGATGATGCCACCTGCGGCTGCCTGGTTCGGGCGGCTGGATCAATGCTCTGCGAGGTGCCGGTGCTTGCCGGTGTCGGGCTGCGAGACGGTGCTGACGTCGTGTTTCGTGAAGCCCCCGACGTTATGTTTTGCGACGGCGTCGATGCCGGATTGTGTGACTGAGGAGGGGCTTCCGGCCGCCACAGTGGCTGAACTTCCGGATCAAGGCGCGGCAGGCCCAGTGTGCGCTGAACCCGCGCCAGGATCAGTGGGTCTGGTGTGGCAGGCGGCAGGCGGTCGGCCATGGCCAGCAGCACGGTTTCCCAGTGCAAGGCCAGATGCACGGCTTCGTCGTTGCTGTTGATCAGCTCACGAAGCTGGATTTCTTCCTGGCCATACAGCGTGCCCAGAGTGTATTCGGCAATGCTTAGGCGGGTGTCGGGTGGAAGGGGGGCTGAGGGTGTCCGGTTTGTCATGTGATTCCCCGTGTTTCAAGACGATGCAAGGCGCGTCGCAAGTGGCCGCGCACCTCATCCTCGGGAATTTGCATGAGTGTTGAAATTTGCGGGGCGGTCAGCCCTTTGTAGTACGCCAGCCCGATGGCATCAATGGCCGTTGGGTCAGCCTGGGCCAGGCCATCATCAAGATCGTCGTGAAGCATGCGGGCGTTGTCTTGCAGCCATGTGCGCAGCAGGCTGCTGCGTGTTGCATCGGGATTGCCGGGCGGTTGACGAAGTTCTCGCATCAGGCGGTAGCGCAAGATGCTGTAGATCCAGGCGCGGGCGCTGCCCGAGGCCGGATCGAAGTGGTCGGCATGTTTCCAGACCATGACAAACACATCGTGTAACGCTTGTTGCGCCTTGGCCGGGTCTTCAAGCATTTGCTGTGCCAGGGCCAGCATGACGGCCGATTCGTGGTTGAACAACACGGTCAGTGCGGCGGCATCACCTTGCCCGCAACGCAGCAAAATTGAGTTGTAGTTGAAGGAACTGAGGGCCATGAAACCTCGGGTTTGGAGTTGGGGTTGATTCTGGTACCCGCCAGGCACCGTGAGGGCGCCGACATTGCCCTGTATTGTAGTGCGGCATTCGAGGCGGCAGTGCCCGGGCAGCGTAAAATGCCCCTCTTTGATTGATTACGGAACCGGGGCGCGCTTGCCGCTCTGTTGGGCTTATGAGATTTACTGCACGCGGCCAGGCTCCTGCCAACCGCAACGATATTCAAACCCTGAAGTCGCTGTTACCCTACGTGTGGCAATTCAAGGGCCGGGTGTTGGTCGCCATCGCCTGTCTGGTTGCCGCCAAGGTGGCCAGCGTTATTTCACCACTGTTTTTGAAAGATGTGGTTGACCAGTTGGGTATGCCGCAAACACTGCTGGTCATGCCGGTTGCCGCCTTGCTGGGTTACGGTTTTGCACGTCTGGCGACCAGCGTATTTGGCGAGTTGCGTGACGCCCTGTTCGCCCGCGTGACGCAGGGGTCCATCCGCACCATTGCCACACGGTTGTATCGCCATTTGTTCACCCTGTCGATGCGGTTTCATTTGCAGCGACAGACCGGTGGCTTGAGCCGCGATATCGAGCGGGGTACCAAGGGTATTGGTTTTTTGCTCAATTTCACGGTGTTCAATATCCTGCCCACCTTGCTGGAAATCGTCATGGTGGCCACGATACTGTTCTGGCGCTATGACTTCTGGTTTGCCGTGGTGACGTTGGGCACGATTGCCGCTTACATCATGTTCACCCTGGTGGTGACCGAAAAGCGGATGGTGTACCGGCGCAGCATGAACGATCTGGACAGCAAGGCGAACAGCAAAGCGATTGATGCCCTGCTGAATTATGAAACGGTCAAGTATTTTGGCAATGAAGGCTACGAGCTGAATCGCTACGACGGCAATCTGGCCAAGTGGGTGGAATCGGCGGTCAAAAACCAGGTGTCCCTGAATTTTCTGAACATGGGGCAGGGCATCATCATTACGTTGGGTATCACTGCGCTGATCTGGATGTCAGCCCAAGGGGTGGTCAACCAGACCATGACGGTAGGTGATGTGGTTCTGGTGTCGGCGTACCTGACCCAGTTGTATTCGCCGCTGAATTTCCTGGGCTTTGTGTATCGGGAAATCAAGCATGCGCTGGCCGACATGGAGCGCATGTTCGGGTTGCTGGACAAGGCCCAGGAAGTGGCCGATGCGCCTGGTGCTGCAACACTTGATACACGGCAGGCCGAGATCCGTTTCAATCATGTCAGTTTTGGCTACGAGGACAACCGCCAGATTCTGTTTGATGTGTCGTTCGCCATTCCGGCGGGTAAAACACTGGCCGTGGTGGGGGCCTCGGGGGCTGGCAAATCAACCCTGTCGCGCTTGCTGTTCCGTTTTTATGATGTCTCTGACGGTTCGATTACCGTGAACGGCATGGATATCCGGCAACTGACACAAGACAGCTTGCGTCGCCATATTGGTATCGTGCCGCAGGATACGGTACTGTTCAACGACACCATTGGCTACAACATTGCATACGGTAATCCGGGTGCATCGCAAGCGCAGATTGAACAGGCGGCCCGGGCGGCCAGCATCCATGACTTCGTGATGCGTTTGCCGGAAGGCTACAACACCCAGGTGGGCGAGCGGGGGTTGAAGCTGTCGGGCGGTGAGAAACAGCGCGTCGCCATTGCACGTACCCTGCTCAAAAACCCACCCATTCTTATTCTGGATGAAGCGACCAGTGCACTGGATACGCCAACCGAACGGGCGATTCAGGAAGAGCTGAACATCATTTCGCGAGATCGCACCACGCTGATCATTGCTCACCGGTTGTCCACCGTGGCGGACGCCGACCAGATTCTGGTGATGGATCAGGGACGGGTTATTGAGCAGGGGACGCACCGCGAATTGCTGGCTGTCGATGGCCGCTATGCCCATATGTGGGCGTTGCAGCAGGCCGGTGAAGACGAGGGTTGAGACAAGAGGTAATTCCGGGCGTCGTCGTCAGGGTGTCCGGGGCCGGGAAGTCGCGACTGTGCAGGTAAATGTCAGGCCCCAGTTTGGCCAGCAGTTGAATCAGGCCCAGCGGCAACAGGGCATGGGGCTCGATGATGGTGATGTTTGCCATTTGCCGTTTCCTTGTAATGCGTTCGGCGGGTAACCCTGTTGCACACCCCACCAGTAGCAGTGCCTGCAAAAGATTTACCGTTTGTCGTTTCTTTGATGCCATTCTTTACCCCAGCCACGTTCGTTAACGGGTAGATACAGCGGTCCGGGAAACTATAGAGACGACGACGGAGACTGAATATGCGCAGGATGTCTTACGCCCGCTGGCGAGGGAGGTCCTCTGTGTGGACTAGGGCGTGAAAAATTATTCGGGTTCGCTTGCGAAAGTTAATTTTTTAATGCTAGAATAGCGTTCTTTAGTCGGGGCGTAGCGCAGCCTGGTAGC
>JAAYID010000343.1 GCA_012744285.1 Alcaligenaceae bacterium | reverse complement strand
TTACAGCCCATTATCAATGCCATTATGCCCAATGCCCCGACCGGCGCCGCGACACTGTGGCTGACGGCGGCACTGGGCCTGGGGCTTTCGGCGCTGTTGCTGCGCCTGTGGTACTGGCGCACACTGAAACGCTACGTGCAGCACTGACACACGCACCGCCAATTGGCCTGAACGGCACCGAAGCAGCGTGCCGGCCCGCTATTTGTAGATATAGTCGCGACGCCACGGGAATGAAAGGTCAGCCGGGTTATCAAGCTCGTCCTGACGCCCGGTCGCGCGATGCTGAAACAGGACCTGGTGCAACGCGATCCAGCCTTGCTCAAAGCCCAAGGCACAACCGGCCAGATAAACCCTGTAGGCCCGCAAGGACTTGTCACCCTGGACCCCCGGTTTCAATGTGGCGCGGGCCGTCTCAAGCTGTGACTCCAACGAGTCACTCCAGGCCCACAGCGTACGCGCATAATGCGGACGCAGATTCTCGACATCCACATCCTCAAGCCCGGCCAGCGCAGCCTGCGCCAGTTCGTTGCTGATGTGGGTCAGCTCGCCCCCCGGAAAGATGTACTTTTCAATGAATTCGCCCATGCCGGCACCCACTTCAGCGTTATAAACACCGCCCGCCGTGATACCGTGATTCATGATCAGCCCACCCGGCTTGAGCAGACGACGCAACTTGGCAAAATACGTTTCAAGCTGGGCACACCCCACATGCTCGAACATGCCCACCGAGGCAATCTTGTCATACGGCTGCACCTCTTCGAGATGCCGGTAATCAAGCAAGTGCATGCGCACACGTCCGGACAGGCCTTTTTGCTCGATCAGACGATTGACGTGAGCGTGCTGATTCTTCGACAAGGTGATACCCGTCGCATCGACCCCGTAATTTTCGGCTGCCCAAAGCAACAGCCCACCCCAGCCTGCGCCAATATCCAGAAAACGCTCACCCTCGTGCAAACGCAGTTTGCGGCAGATGTGATCAAGCTTGGCCTCTTGCGCCTGGGCCAGCGTCATTTCGGGTTCGCGGTAATACGCGCAGGAATACACGCGGCGCGGGTCAAGCCAAAGCCCGTAAAATTCGTCAGACAAGTCGTAGTGAAACTGGATCTGCTGCGCATCGCGGGCGGTCGTGTGACGATAAATGGATACCGCATGGCGCGCCAAACCGGCCAACCAGTTCGTCTTGGCCGTCTGGACCGGGTTGTCATTGAGAATCGCCGCGGCCACTTTCATCAGGTCACGCATGGAGCCCTCGACCTCGAACCGCCCCTCAACGTAGTCTTCCCCCAGGCTGCCCGCCTGTCCGGTCGCAAAATTGACCAACGTCCCCTTGTCCTTCACGACCAGTTTCATTTTCGGACTGATCGCCCCCACCCTGGCCCCGTCGGGCAGTTGCATTTGGACTGCAACCGGCAAGCCCGCGAGCTTTTTTTCTACCATGGACAACATCGAACTCACTCTTCACTCCCTATGTCATAAAACTGCTTGAACATCTCTCGTGGTGTCGTGACGCCGCTGACACATTATTATTTGCCAGACAATTTATCATCAAACCCCGGGCAATGACAGACCATCAAACCTGCCCGGCCCGAAGGGTTTTCAGGTTAATTTAATAATTAGTACGTTAGGATTGCGCTTTGGTAACGCGTCTGCGTATTACCCTCATCCACATTACTGCCTGTTGTGGCGACATGTCTGATTCTTCCCTGCAAAAAATTCCCGGCTGGCTGCTGCTCATGGGTGCGCTGTCTGCCATTGGCCCACTGGCCATTGACCTTTACCTGCCTGCATTCCCGTTCATTGCCGAAGGGCTGTCCACCAGCCAGGGCAACGTTGAGCGCACACTGGCTGTCTATCTGTTCGGGTTGGCCCTGGCCCAACTTCTGTATGGCCCTCTGGCCGACCGCTACGGGCGCCGCAAACCCATTCTTTTCGGTCTGGTCCTGTTCACCGTTGCCTCGGTCGGCTGCACGCTGACCGACGACATAGAACACCTGACCCTATGGCGATTCGTGCAGGCCTTTGGGGGCGCGGCCGGCATGGTGATTCCCCGTGCAGTCATTCGCGACAAACTTGAAACCCGCGACGCCTCGAAGGCCATGTCGCTGCTTATTCTGATCCTGGGGGTCATGCCCATTCTGGGGCCGTTGTTCGGCGGCTATCTGTTGCCCTACACCGGATGGCGCGGCATATTCGGCCTGATGGCCCTGACCGGATTCGGGCTGCTTGCGGCGTCGTGGCTGCGCATGACCGAGTCGCTGCCGCCCGAGAACAGAAACCCGCTGAACATTAAAGCGATCAGTCGCAATTACTGGGGTCTGGTCTGCGACCGGCACTTTATCTTTTATGCGCTTTCAGGCAGCTTTGGGGCCGCCGGGCTGTTTACCTACATTTCGGGCGCACCACGGGTGCTGATGGATGTATACGGTATTGGCACGGATTTTTTCGGCGTTTTATTCGGCGCCAATGCCGCTGCACTGATTTTCATGTCTCAATACAGCGCACGCCTGCTCAACCGCCACAGCCCTGACAAACTGCTGGCCCGCTCGCAAACTGTCGCCCTTGTCGTTACCGCAACCGGAGCCGTACTTACCCTGCTGGGGCTGCTCAACCTTACCCTGTTCATGATCTGCCTGCTTGGCTTCATGGCCTGCCAGGGCTTCGTGTTCCCGAACTCGGCCGCCATGGCTCTGGCACGCCAGGGCCACCGGTTAGGGGTGGCATCGGCCCTGATGGGAACACTGCAAATGGTGTTTGGCACCCTGGCAGGGCTGGCGATCAGCGGGTGGCAGTCGGACTCGGCGTTGCCCATGACCGCACTTTTAACCGTCTGCGCCTTTCTGTCGTGGTTATTTGGACGCATTGCATTTTCCAAAGCTTGATCAACAAGCCCGTTTCGTATTAGAATAGCGGGCTTACCGGGTGTATTTTTTACCCCACCGAACACCAACATTGAATACGACAGCGCAGCATATGCCACCTGGGGCCCCTGGCCTGCAAGCTTATGGCATATATGGGCTGACCACAGCAGAATACAGTCTTAAGGGGCACTATTATGGCACGCGTATGCCAAGTTACCGGCAAAGGCCCGATGGTGGGCAACAACGTTTCGCACGCTAACAACAAAACCAAGCGTCGCTTCCTCCCTAACCTGCAATCGCGCCGTTTCTGGGTCGAAAGCGAAAACCGCTGGGTTCGTCTGCGTGTCAGCACCAACGCCCTGCGCACCATCGACAAAAACGGTATTGAATCCGTTCTGGCCGACCTGCGCGCTCGCGGCGAAGTCGCTTAACTCATCACGCTAGCGCTACAAGGAGCTCATCATGGCAAAAGGTATCCGCGAGAAGATCAAACTCGAGTCCACCGCTGGCACGGGTCACTTCTACACAACGACCAAAAACAAGCGCAACATGCCCGAGAAAATGCTGATCAAGAAATTTGATCCCGTTGCTCGCAAGCACGTTGACTACAAAGAAACCAAACTCAAGTAATTGGTTACTTTGTCAAAAACCCTGCCCAGGCAGGGTTTTTTTATGCCCGCAAAATTGCCCACACCGCACATCCCTGCGTGGCATCCTATAATGTACGGTTTGCATCAAACCCTTCAAAGAGCACGACATCATGCAGGAACGCTATAACCCCAACGAAGTCGAACTGGCCGCACAACAAAACTGGCAAGCGCGCGATGCCTACCGCGTTACTGAAGACGCCACGCTGCCCGACGGCTCGGCCAAGCCCAAGTTCTACGCCTGTTCCATGCTGCCCTACCCCAGTGGCAAACTGCACATGGGGCACGTACGCAACTACAC
>JAAYID010000342.1 GCA_012744285.1 Alcaligenaceae bacterium | reverse complement strand
CACATCACCGTGAAACGTAAAAACCTGACACAATACCTGCTTGAACAGCAACGCCTCAAAGGCGCCGTATCCGCTGAAGTAAGGCTGCTGATCGAAACGGTGGCCCGTGCCTGCAAGGCCATCAGCCACGCCGTCGGCAAAGGTGCCCTGGGCGGTGTCCTGGGCAGCCTGGAAAGCGAAAACGTCCAGGGCGAAGTCCAGAAAAAACTCGATGTCATGTCCAATGAAATCTTGCTGGAGGCCAACGAATGGGGTGGCCACCTGGCGGCCATGGCCTCTGAAGAAATGGAAACCATCCATCGCATCCCGCACCGTTACCCGAAAGGCGAATACCTGTTGATGTTCGATCCGCTAGACGGCTCGTCCAACATTGACGTCAACGTCTCGATCGGCACCATTTTCTCGGTACTGCAGGCGCCCGCCGATGCGGCCGGCCGTGACATTGAAGAGAAAGACTTCCTGCAACCCGGCAGCCGGCAGGTTGCCGCAGGGTATGCCGTTTACGGGCCCCAAAGCATGCTGGTTCTGACAGTGGGTACCGGTGTGGTTGGCTTCACCCTTGACCGCGAAATGGGCTCGTGGGTGCTGACGACAGAAAACATGCGCATTCCGGAAGACACGGCCGAATTTGCCATCAACATGTCCAACATGCGGCACTGGGAAACACCCGTCAAGCGTTACATTGACGACTGCCTGGCGGGTAAAACCGGCCCCTTGGGCAAAGACTACAACATGCGCTGGATTGCCTCGATGGTGGCCGATGTTCATCGCATCATGACCCGCGGCGGTATTTTCATGTACCCCCGCGATGCCCGCGCCTCAGGCAAAAAAGGCAAACTGCGCCTGATGTATGAGGCCAACCCCATGAGCATGCTGGTTGAACAGGCCGGTGGTGCAGCGATCGATGGTGACGTGCGCATCCTTGATGTGCAGCCCGAAGGCCTGCACCAGCGTATCGGTGTCATCCTGGGCTCGAAAAACGAGGTGGAACGCGTCCAGCGCTACCACCTCGAAGACTGAAGACATACCCTTGGTGCAGCCTGCGGCACCTTGCACACGGGGGGGCAGCCCCCTGTTGAGCAGGACGCCGCTTAACGTCGCCCGGTCAGCGAACCCAGAACGCCACGCAGCAATTGCGTGGCAGCTCGTCTGACCATGCTTTTGGCCACAGACTGCACCACGCCGTCACGCCGCCCGCCACGCGGGCCGGTGCTGCCAAACAAGAAATCGGTAACAACCCCCATCACCCCGTCGCCTTCGGATTTTTCAGCGGTTGACGACACATCGGCCACACCCTTGTTCGCGCGTGCCAGCAACACCTCATAGGCCGACTCGCGGTCAACCGCACGATCGTACTTGCCCCCCAACAACGAGGCCGACCGAATGGCCGACCGTTCGACATCCGTGGCCGGGCCGATACGACTGCCCGGCGCCACCATCCAGACACGTTCGGTGACACCGGGACGCCCTTTTTCATCCAGTAGCGAAACCAGCGCCTCGCCAACACCCAGCTCGGTAATCGCCGCCTCAATGTCCAGCGACGGGTTCGGGCGCATGGTCTGTGCCGCAGAACGCACGGCTTTCTGGTCGCGCGGAGTGAAGGCACGCAAGGCGTGCTGCACACGGTTACCCAACTGACCCAAAATCGTATCCGGGATGTCCAGCGGGTTCTGGGTCACAAAATAGACACCCACCGCTTTGGATCGCACAAGCCTGGCCACTTGCTCGATTTTTTCAACCAGTACTTTGGGTGCATCGGCAAACAACAAATGAGCCTCATCAAAAAAGAACACAAACTTCGGTTTTTCAAGGTCCCCCACTTCGGGCAGGGTTTCATACAACTCGGCCAGCATCCAGAGCAGGAACACGCCATACAACCGCGGAGACTGCATCAAACGGTCGGCTGCCAGGATATTGACAACCCCCTGCCCTTTTTCGTTGACACGAATGAAGTCGTGGATATCCAGCATGGGCTCACCAAAAAACTGGTCTGCCCCCTGCGACTCAAGTCGTAGCAAGCTGCGCTGAATCGCGCCGACCGACGCCGGCGAGACGTTGCCGTATTGCGTGCGCAACTCTGACGAGCGCTCGGCAACGTGCTGCAACAGGGCGCGCAAATCTTTGAGGTCAAGCAGCAAATGGCCTTCATCATCCGCCAGGCGGAACACAATATTCAGCACCCCTTCCTGGGTGTCATTCAATTCCAGCATGCGCGCCAGTAGCAGCGGCCCCATATCCGACACGGTCGCACGCACCGGATGCCCTTTTTCACCGAAAACATCCCAGAAGGTTACCGGACACCCATCCCAGGCCGGTTCAGGCAAGCCCATCCGGGCCAACCGCTCTTGCAACTTGGGATTCGGTTGCGCCGCCTGCGAGATGCCGCTCAGGTCACCTTTCACATCCGCCAGAAACACCGGCACACCCGCCTGCGAAAATGCCTGGGCCATCACCTGAAGCGTAACCGTTTTACCCGTACCGGTCGCCCCGGTAATGCACCCGTGCCGGTTGGCCAACGCAGGCAACAATGCGACGTCGGTGTGGGCGTTCTTGCCCAGAACTATTGGATCAGCCATGCGGATTACCTTGTGAGTTGATTGAACGCGCTAAAATCATAAACTTTATTTCAGACCAACCACAGACATCGCATATGGCCGGACACAGTAAATGGGCAAATATCCAGCACCGCAAGGGGCGTCAAGACGCCAAGCGCGGCAAAATCTGGACAAAAATCATTCGTGAAATCACCGTCGCAGCACGTGCTGCCGGGCCTGACCCCGATGCCAACCCACGCCTGCGGCTGGCCTGGGACAAAGCCACTGCGGCCAACATGCCCAAGGACAATATCCTGCGCGCCATTACGCGCGGTGCCGGTGGCGGCGATGACTCCAATTACGAAGAAATTCGTTACGAGGGCTATGGCATCAACGGCGCCGCCGTGGTTATTGACTGCATGACCGACAACCGCCAACGCACGGTTGCCGAAGTGCGCCACGCCCTGTCAAAACACGGGGGCAATCTGGGCGTCGAGGGCTCGGTCGCCTTCCTGTTCAAACATTGCGGGCAGTTCCTGTTTGCACCCGGCACCTCTGAAGACAAGGTCATGGAAGCCGCTCTTGAAGCTGGCGCCGAAGATATTGTGTCTGACGACGATGGCCTGATCGAAGTGACGTGCGACCCGTCTGACTTTGCTGCCGTCAAAGATGCCTTTGCCGCAGCAGGTCTGGTGCCTGAGGTTCAGGAAATCGTGATGAAAGCCCTGAACGAAATCGAGCTGACCGGTGAAGACGCACAAAAGATGCAAAAAATGATCGATATGCTCGAAGGCCTGGACGACGTGCAAGAGGTCTACACGACGGCCGTTTTCAACGAAACTGAATAACCCAAACTGTAAAGCTGATATGAAACTTCTGGTAATTGGCGGTGGTGGCCGCGAACATGCAATCGCCTGGCGCCTGGCCCAGTCAGCCCGCGTGCAAAAAGTCTTCGTTGCCCCAGGCAACGGGGGGACGGCAACCACTGACTTGCTTGAAAACCTCGCCATCTCTGACCACAACGAGCTGGTCGAATTTGCCCGGCGTGAAGGTATCGCATTCACGGTCGTCGGTCCGGAAGCACCCTTGGCCGCAGGCATTGTCGATACGTTTCGCGCAGCCGGCCTGAAAATTTTTGGCCCTACACGTCAGGCTGCACAACTTGAAAGCTCGAAAGACTACGCCAAGGCCTTCATGGTCCGCCACAACATCCCGACGGCGGCTTACCAGACCTTCACCGACCCGGTTAAAGCCAAAGCCTACATCGAAGCACAGGGTGCGCCCATTGTGGTCAAGGCCGACGGCCTGGCTGCCGGCAAAGGCGTGGTTGTGGCCGAGACCCTCGAACAAGCGTTCGACGCCATCGACAACATGCTGGGCAATGGTGCATTCGGCCAGGCCGGTGCACGGGTCGTCATCGAAGAGTGCCTGATCGGTGAAGAGGCCAGTTTCATGGTGATGTGTGACGACCAGCAGGTGCTGGCCATGGCCACCAGTCAGGACCACAAACGCCTGCTCGACAACGACCAGGGTCCCAACACCGGCGGCATGGGCGCTTATTCACCTGCACCCGTTGTCAGTCCTGCACTGCACAACCGGATCATGCGCGAAGTCATTCATCCGACGCTTCAGGGCATGGCCAGAGACGGCGTACCGTATACCGGCTTTCTGTATGCCGGCCTGATGATCGGCGAGGGCCCTGATGCCACACGCCCGCTGAAAGTGCTGGAATTCAACTGTCGCATGGGCGACCCGGAAACCCAGCCCATCATGATGCGCGTCAAAAGCGATCTGACCGACGTCTTTGAGCACGCTGTCAACGGCACGCTCGAACAGGCCGTCATCGACTGGGATCGGCGCACCGCGCTGGGTGTTGTAATTGCAGCCGAACACTACCCCGCAGACCCACGTACGGGGGACCCGATCACGGCCTTGCCCGCCAACACGGACGATTGCCGTGTCTTTCATGCCGGCACCCGGCTTGAAAACGATGTTCTTAAAACCAGTGGCGGTCGCGTATTGCTGTCTCT
>JAAYID010000341.1 GCA_012744285.1 Alcaligenaceae bacterium | reverse complement strand
GCTTTGCAGGCACAAGTCGGCATAATCCGGGAGGCGGCATAACCACACTGAGCGACCTGTTCGTCAATCCAGGCTTTCTCAAGCGCCTTGCCCTGCTCGGTTTTCATGAGCCCTTCGACCGTAGTGATATTTTTGCCATTGACAGACGCCACAGGCATCACACACGAACGCTGTGGCTCGCCATCGATATGCACGGTACAAGCACCGCACTGGGCCATTCCGCAACCAAATTTGGTGCCCGTCAGTTCGAAATGCTCGCGCAACACCCACAGCAAGGGCGTATCGTCAGCCACATCAGCCGACACGGCTGCGCCGTTAAGGTTGAAATTAACCATATGCGTTGTCTCCGTTTTAATTTGTCATGACCGTTAATACAGTCAGCCTAAACTGTCCGACAAAATACTGACATTCAGCCCACTGAACTACGGTTTCCTGACATTACATTGAACTGAACGCATTTGCAATTGGCGGTTTTCCCCGGCTTGGAAACAAAACGCGACAACCAGAGCGTTGTCCAGGAACTTTCATGACCGGGTGCAACCGCCATCGGGAACACGGATAACAGCCATCGGGGGCATGCCTTGATGGCTTGAAGGTGTCTGCATTGCACGACAACCTGGAACGATGCATGACAGCAGGAACATACCAGGCAGGACAGATACGGTTCAATTTAATGCATCTCACCCGTCTTTTACACGAACGCCTCGCTCAATTGACCCGATTCCTGTAAAAAATACTGAATTGACCCGAAATTATCTCGGACAATCCTTTTTGTATCGCATTTTTTTGGCTATCATGACCAGGATTTCAACTTTATATAGGTTCACTTCCTGGTCATGACAAACAGCACTGATAAATCCAATGCCGCAACGTCCGGGTACCGTAGTGGCACCGCCGCCCGCCTGACGGGCGTCCCCGTTGAAACCCTGCGCGTCTGGGAACGTCGTTACAACGTCGTTGGCCCACGCATGAGCGAACGCGGCCAGCGCCTGTATTCCAGCGATGACATCCAGCGCCTGACCCTGATCAAGCAACTGGTCGACGCCGGCTACCCGATCGGATCAGTGGCGCGCATGCCGACCGCCACGCTGCAAGACATGCGCACTGCCCCCGAGGCCCCCTCGCGCAATTTCAAGGTTGGTCTGGCCGGCACGTTCATGGCCAGCCCGACAGTCATCGAAGCCCTGCGCAATGGCCCGCTTGAAGTCGTATGCCACAGCATGATGCCCCAGCAGGCCGCCGCAATCTTTGAAGATGCCCATATTGACGCCGTGATCGTCGAACTGCCCACCCTGACCGACAATACACTGGCCCTGGTCACCGGCATCCAGCAAAGCTGTGATGCCCGACAAGCCATTGTGCTGTACCGGTTTGCGCCCGGCAAAGTCATCCGCCGCCTGCGTCAGGCCGGGTTCAAGGTGGCTCGAGCCAGTTCCGACCCTCGTGAAATTGCCACCCTGTGCCAGACCCTGCTGCAAAGCCCGGTGAACCCGGACGTCACCACCCGTCTGCCAGCCAGCAATGACGCACCGGCACGGCAACGCTTTACCGATGCTGAGCTGTCGGCTTTCCTGGCTTCGGCCAACAACCCCTACTGCGAATGTCCGCGCCATCTGGTTGAACTCATTCTGAACCTCAACAGCTTCGAAGCCTACAGTGCCGAATGTGTCAGCCGCAGCCCCCAAGATGCGGCTCTTCACCGCGACCTGCAACGTACGGCAGGACACGCACGCGCCATGCTGGAAGGGGCACTGGATCGATTGGCCGATGTTGAAGGCTGGCGCTGATTATTTAAAAATTACCATTATTCGATAATTATGAAATAATAGTCGCATGAAATTACCTTCCGGTAATAGTTAACACCTTATAAAGGATAACCATGCGACTTCTTTCTTTTGTGGGCCGAAACGGCCAATCGGGTTACGGCGCCCAAATCGATGACACCCATATTGCCAATCTGGGGGCTGTTCTGGGCCATCGCTATCCTGACCTGCGCGCGCTGCTGGGCGGCACCGGTCTGGCCGACGCCAAAGCGGCACTGGCCATTGCACCGGCACTCTCGGTTCATGAAGTCAAGTTGCTTCCGGTTATCCCCAACCCCGACAAAATCATTTGCGTCGGCCTGAATTACGAAACCCACCGCAAAGAAACCGGCCGGCCGGTCGAACAGCACCCGTCCATTTTTGTTCGTTTTGCGTCCAGCCAGATCGCTGACGGCGACCCCATTCTTGTGCCCCGCGTTTCCACCGCCCTCGATTACGAAGGTGAGCTGGCACTGGTCATTGGCCGCCCCGGTCGTTACATCAAGGCTGAAAACGCCCTTGAGCACGTGGCCGGCTACGCCTGCTACAACGACGGCTCCATCCGTGACTGGCAACGTCACTCGCACCAGTTCACCCCGGGCAAGAATTTTGTAGGCACCGGCGCCTTCGGCCCCTGGATGATCACCACCGATGACGTACCTGATATCGAAGCCCAAACCCTGACCACCCGCCTCAACGGCGAGGTCATGCAACAGGCCAAAATTTCTGACATGATCTTCTCGATCGGCCAGATTATCGAATACGTATCGTCCTTCACCCCGCTTGAACCCGGCGACGTCATCGCCACTGGCACCCCGGGCGGCGTCGGCTTCAAGCGTGAACCCCAGGTATTCATGAAGCCCGGTGATATTTGCGAAATCGAAATCACCAAGGTTGGCTTGCTACGCAACCCGATCGCCCAAGACGCCTAAGTCGCCGCTTATGGCATCACAACACCTGAGCTCGGTCGATCGGCTGCTGTCCATTCCGCGCCTGTTCACCTGCGAGCGTCCGGTCTGGACCGTTGAAGAAGTCGCGACCGAACTGCAGTTGTCCATCAGCAGCGCCTATCGTTACTTTCAAAGTCTGCTGGCGTTCGAGTACCTTGATGAGGTGCCTGGCCAGGGCTATTGCCTGGGGCCGGCCTTCATCGCTTTCGACCGTACCATCCGGGTCACTGATCCGCTGGCGCGCATCGCGGGCCCGGTACTGGACGGTCTGGCACAAGCGCTAGACAGCGGCACCGATTTGATCCTGTGCCGGATGTACCGCAAACAGGTCATGTGCATCCACCATCAGGGCATCGGCAGTGCCGCCGGCGGCACCAGTTACGAGCGTGGCCGGCCCATGCCGATATTCAGGGGAGCGACCTCAAAAGTCATTCTGGCCCACCTGCCCTGGCGACTGCAGAAAAAAGAATACGAAAGTCACCGCAACGCAATAGCCGACGCCGGAATGGGCACCGACTGGAAGTCATTCAGCACGGGCCTGCGGGACATCCGCAAAAAAGGTTATTGCGTATCGCATGGCGAAGTCGACGCCGGCCGACTTGGCATTGCCGCGCCCATCTTCAGCCCCGATGGCCAGGTCAGGCACAGCCTGAGTATTGTCGCCCCCGATGCCATCGCCCAAACAGCCATGGCCGATCGTTTGACCATGAGCGTCGTTGCCGCTGCCGCCCGCATTGCTGAACGGCTGGCCAACCCCGACTGACAGATTTCTGATACTTATCATGACCACAGAACACCTGACCCCCGTAACCATTGTCGGCGCCGGTCCGGTTGGCCTGATGCTGGCCAATCTGCTCAGCGCCTATGACATCCCCGTGATTGTCATCGAGCGCAACTCAACCACCGTTCAAGCGCCACGGGCAGTATCCATCGACGACGAGTCGCTGCGCGCCCTGCAAATTGCCGGCCTGGCCGACAGTCTGAAAGAGCGCTGTGCCATGGACTATGGCTCGGTGTATCTGGGCCCCACCCGCAACCCGTTTGCCCAGGTGTCACCGACCTCGGCCGAATACGGCCACCCTCGACGCAGCGCATTTGCCCAACCCGAACTGGAGGCGCTGCTGGCCCAGGGAGTAAAGCGCTTCCCCCGGGCCGAAATCCGTTTCGGGCAAGAAGTCACCGGGCTGACCCAGCGCGATGGCTACGTCACACTGGACATCCGGCGTAACGACGGCAGCACCTATCAACACAACACCCGGTTTGTGGCCGCCTGCGATGGTGGCCGCAGTCCCTTGCGCCATATGATTGGCGTCGGCATGCAGGGGTACACCTACGAGAAAAAATGGCTGATCATCGACCTGAAAGGCACGCGCGACAACTTCCGGGAAACCCGTGTCTACTGCGACCCGCGCCGTCCCGGTATCAACCTGCCCGGCCCAAACCGTACCCGTCGCTTTGAGTTCATGCTGCTGGAAGGCGAAACCGACGAGCAGGTCACTGACCCCGCCTTCATCACCCAATTGCTGCGCGACCACGGTCCCGACGAAGGCATCGAGATCGTGCGCAAGCAGGTTTACACCTTCCACGCCCGCATGGCGACAGACTGGAAAAAAGGCAACGTCTTTTTGCTGGGCGATGCGGCCCACCTGACCCCCCCCTTTGCCGGCCAGGGGCTGAACAGCGGTCTGCGTGATGCCGCCAACCTGTCATGGAAACTGGCGGCTGTCCTGAAAGGGCAAATGACACCGGCGGTACTGGACAGCTATCAGCAAGAACGCCCGGAACATGCCTGGCAACTGATTGAAATGGCCGTCAAGCTGGGACGCATCATGATGCCGCAGACCCTGTTCAAGGCCCGCTTGCTTGAGCGTTTCTTCAAAACCCTGCAACGGATACCGCCCGCGCACGAGTACATCACGCAAATGCGCTACAAACCCAAGCCCCGGTTTTCAAAAGGATTCTTTGTGCGCGACGGCGCCGACCTGAAAAAAACACGGGTGGGCCGCATGCTGCCCCAACCGCAGGTTGAAACCGAACACGATCGCACGCTGCACCGGCTGGACGACATTCTGGGCCACGGCTTTGCGCTCATTGCACTGACCCCCGAGCCCGAAAAAGCCTTCCAGGGCCTGCCTGAACTGCCCTTCGAGAAATCACTCGGGTTGAAACGCATCTGCATTACACCGCGGTACTACAACGCCTTTCCGGCCGCGCCTGATGCCAGCATCACGGTTCGCGACGTTGCGGGCGATTTTGAAAAGCACACGCAGGCCACCGATGTCTGGCTGCTGGTTCGCCCCGACCGCTACGTCATGGCCTGCATACCACGCAACAGCCCCCAGGCCACGATTGCAGAACTGAACCGCCTGCTGGGGATGGACAGCTGAATGCATGAATGCATGCAAGCCGCCCCTTTCAGTACTTAGGGACAGCCTCCTTCAATAGGGGGCTGTCTTGTCATAACCAAAGGGCCTGCGCCGATCAGATACCTTTGTACTGGTCGCGCAGCACGTTCTTTTGCACTTTACCCATGGTGTTGCGCGGCAATTCAGGCACCACATGCACTTTTTTAGGCACCTTGAAATTGGCGATGCTGTTTTTCAGGGTGGCCTGAATCTGCAGGGCATCCAGCGCCACCCCTTGCCGGGGCACCACGATGGCCACTACCGCCTCGCCAAAATCAGCGTGCGGCACACCCACCACGGCCGATTCGGCCACACCGGGCATGTCATCGATCAGGGTTTCGATTTCCTTGGGGTAGATATTGAACCCTCCGGAAATGATCAGGTCTTTGCTGCGCCCCACAATCACCAGGTAACCCTGCTCATTCCAGCGCCCCATGTCGCCCGTACGAAACCAGCCATCGGGGGTAAATTCTTCTTTGGTCTTTTCAGGCATGCGCCAGTAACCCGAAAACACGTTGTCACCCCTGACCTGGATATGGCCGATTTCACCGTCAGGCAGGGGCTGCAGGTTGTCGTCCACCACACGCACCGACACCCCCGGCAGTGGACGACCCACCGTTCCCCCCACGCGTGGCCCGTCTATGGGCCGGTAGGGATTCGAGGTGAGCATCACGGTTTCACTCATGCCATAACGCTCAAGAATGGTGTGGCCACTACGCGCCTGGAATGACTCGAACGTATCGGTCAACAACGGCGCCGAGCCGGACACGAACAAACGCATGCGGGCGCACAGATCATGATTGAAACGCGCGTCGGATAACAGCCGTACATAGAACGTGGGCACACCCATCATGACCGTACTTTCCGGCAGATAATGAAGGGCCTGCTCGAGGTCAAATTTGGGCAACCAGATCATGCGGGCACCCGCCAGCAACGCCCCGTGCGCCGCCACAAATAAACCGTGCACATGAAAAATGGGCAGCATGTGCAGCAATACATCATCACTGCGCCACCCCCAGTACGTATGCAGCACCTGAGCGTTGGACACCATGTTCTTGTGCGACAGCATCGCCCCCTTGCTGCGTCCGGTCGTACCCGACGTGTACAGAATGACCGCAAGGTCATCCGGCGCGCAGGCAACGGTCTGGAAAGCCGGTTCAAAGCCACTGACCGCGTCGATCAGGGTGCCCGACCCATCCTCTTCCAGGGTGACCACCCGACTACCCGGGTTGCGCTGGGCCAAGGGCTCAACCCAGTCTTTGTTCGCCCCCGAACACACCACCACCGCAGGCTCGGCATCGCCCAGGAAATAGGCGATCTCGCTTTCACGATAGGCGGTGTTCAATGGCAAATACACCAGACCGGCGCGCAAGGTGCCCAGATACAGCATCAGGGCTTCGGGCGACTTTTCAACCTGAACCGCCACACGTGACCCAACCGGCAGCCGCAACGAGGCCAGCCATGCGGCCACGCGCCCTGAACCGGCATCAATATCGTGAAAGGTGTAATTGCGCTGTGGCGTTTGAATGGCCACAGCATCAAGGCGGGCAGAAAACCCGGTATGCAGCACGCTGTACAGATTGGTGTCGGACACGACGCGACCTTTGATAAATTGGCAAGCGCAACAAAGTATCAAAAGACCGCGCGTGCGGCAACCTG
>JAAYID010000340.1 GCA_012744285.1 Alcaligenaceae bacterium | reverse complement strand
CAGCAACACTGCGGCGGTATCGATGCCCTGGCGGTTGTCATGGATGGCAAGCTCCAGGGCGGCAGCGATTTTTGCACCGCTCACTTCCCCCAGGCTGCCGCCCTGGAAGTTGCCGTCGATGGCCATGGCGACTACAGGTCGGCCTTTGATGCGGCCTTTCATCAGAACGACGCCGTCGTCAGACTGTGTGACGATGCCCTGCCTGGGCAGCCACGGTGAGGTAATGTGATCGAACGGCCCCAGCAGTTCGCGGGCGCTGTTCTCGTCCAGCAGGCGTTGCAGGCGTTGACGCGGGTCGTATTCGACAAGACTGTCGCGATTAATGGGTGTGTTCATGGGCGGTCTCGTGGTCAGCTTGTTCGAAGGCCTGCTCAAGTCGTAATCGGACCACGCCTGGCGTGGCACCGTTGTCATTGATCTCGATGTGGGCGGCCGGCCGTGGGGCGGTGTCAAAGAAGCGGTTCAGTACGGCACCCCAAAGCGATTTTTTTCCGCTGACCGCTGTGGTGATCGTGACGCGTGTTACGGCCGATGGTGCGGGCGACAAAAGGATTTCCAGGTCGCCGGACGCCACCACCCCGGTGCGAACCGATGCGCGGACGGATGGACCTGCCTGAAATTCAAAGGTCAGAGTTTCCATAGGATCAAGCCTTGGTCGTTGAACCCTGCATCGCAGGGTGGGATGAAAAGTGGTGGTCAAGCCGGTCCATGAAGAGCGTGGCGGCCAGCAGGTCGGCCGCGCCGCCGGGTGACAGGCGCTGTTTCTGGGCCAGGATGTTCAGGGCCGTCAGTGCGGTGCGCCCTGCTGTCGTTGCGCTTCCGCCGAGTTGAAGCACCTGTCGGGCACCCGCCTGCATCCGGGCAAGGGCGGCGGCGCCCCCGCGCGATAGCAGGCAGGTGTCATCCAGCGTGGCGATCAGAGTGAGCAGGGTGTCCAGTCGGGTGTGCTGTTCGTTGTGTCCGGCGCGACGCAGCCGTTGCAGGGCGGGCAAGCCGATACGCATGACATGAGGAAACCCGGCCTGGGCCTGCCCCCTGGCACCGTTGACCTGGTAGCGTTGGCAGGCAATGGTCCCCTTGCTGGGCGGTTGCTTTGGTGCGAACCGGTCTGGGCAGCGGGCCAGTTGTGCGGCCCGACGCGTGAGGGCGGTGAGGCTTGGGGTATGACGGGTCGTCAATGAACCATGGGCATGGCCGTGGTTGCACGAACCCGTCGTACCGCAGGGCGCGCCGCTGCATTCTCCTGTGCGGGCAGGTCGGTTTGCTGCAGCGACCAGCAGACCCAGTGCCCAGATGGCGCCCCGATGGGTATTGACGCCGCCAGTGGCGTCCAGCATGGCCTGCTCTGCCTCGCGGCCCAGTGCCCCCAGCGTGGCGCGCCAGGCGTACAGGTCTTGCGGCTCCCCGGCATTGCGGGCCATGGCTTCAAACCATGGCCTCAGGGTATGGGCCGACGTGCACATCAGAGCCAGTGACATATCATGGTGGGCATGTTGCCCTCGCAGGTCGATCAGGCCAGGTTTTGGCGTGAGCAGGGCTTCATCGACCAGTGCCTCGAAGGCCCATTGCGCCAGAAGTGCAGGTGCTAGTGCACGCGTGGGTGCGCAAGTGGTTGTGTGATCGTTTTTGTGGCTCATTACCAGCTCCTGAATTTGGCAGGGGGTTCATACAGCCCGCCTGACCAGTCGACCAGATCAGCGATGCTTTTGGCGGCCAGCAGGCGCCGTGAGGCCTGGCTGCGCTGAATGCCCAGGTCTTCGGGCAGGGCGACGAGGCCGTCTCGTCGTAATTTTCGGGTGGTGGCCGGGTCATGGGTCAGCCCGACCGGTGTGACGCCGGCAACTGCAGCGATCATGGCTTTGCGTTCATCCAGGCCGCGTGCTTTGTACAGGTAGGCGATGCCTTCTTCGGTCAGGACATGGGTGACATCATCGCCGTAGATCATGACAGGTGCCAGCGGCATGTTGCACTCGTGTCCCACGCTGACGGCATCCAGCGATTCGACAATGGTCGGGCGGCCGTTGTCCTGAAAGGTTTCGACCATTTGCACCACCAGTTTGCGACCTCGTTCGAGGTAATGATCGTTGCCCCGGGCTTCGAGCCAGGCGGCGGTGGCATGACGCCGGCCATGGGGGTCGTGGCCCATGTTGGGTGCTCCGCCGAAGCCGGTCAGGCGGCCGTGGGTGACCGTGGACGAGTTGCCCAGCCCGTCCATTTGCAAGGTTGCGCCGATGAACAGGTCGACGGCATACTGACCTGCCAACTGGCACAGCAGCCGGTTGGAACGCATGGACCCGTCGGCGCCGGTAAAAAACACGTCGGGTCGCGCAGCGACGTATTTTTCCATACCGCCTTCACCGCCAAAGCAATGTACGCTTTCAACCCAGCCTGATTCGATGGCGGGTATCAGGGTCGGGTGCGGATTCAGCGTCCAGTGACGGCAGATCTTGCCTTTCAGACCCAACTGTTCGCCATAGGTGGGCAGTAACAGTTCGATGGCGGCGGTGTTGAAGCCGATGCCGTGGTTCAGTGATTGCACCTGGTGGCGTTCGTAAATGCCGCGAATCGCCATCATGGCCATCAGGATGTGCAGCGGTTTGATATGGCGCGGGTCGCGCGTGAACAGGGGTTCAATGAAAAATGGCTTGTCGGCCGGCACCAGGATATCGACCCAGCTGCCGGGGATGTCGACACGCGGCAGATCGCCCGGGTCATCGACGATTTCATTGACCTGCGCAATCACAATGCCATCGCGAAAGGCCGCCGATTCAACCAATGCGGGGGTGTCTTCGGTGCTCGGGCCGGTGTACAGATTACCCGCCCGGTCTGCACTGTAGGCCGCCACCATGACGACGTTTGGCGTCAGGTCGACATACAGCCGGGCGTAAAGCTCGGCATAGGTGTGGATGGCGCCGATATCCAGCAAGTCGTCTTGCAGGAGCTGTGAAATACGCAGGCTTTGATTGCCGGCAAACGAAAAATCAAGCCGGCGGGCAATGCCGTTTTCGAACAGGTCGAGGTGTTCGGGCAGGCTGACGCTGGGCATGATCATGTGCAGGTCATGGATCGTGTCAGGGTTGACGCGGGCCAGTGTGCGGGCCAGGCAGTCGGCCTGTTTCTGATTATTACCCTCAAGGACAACGCGGTCGCCGGGCATCAATAGGGCCTCGAGCGCCTGGACGCGTTGTTCGGGGTCAACAATCTTGCCGTCGGTCATGGGTTTGACTCGTGCCAGACGTCGCTGTTTTTCGATACGGCGCTTGGCCCATCGAGGATCGGGGGGAGGGATGGTGAGCATAGTGCGGCCCGCATTAAGGTGGGAGATCAAGTGGTCACGATAGGTGGCTTGTTGCAGTCAATCAATCAACCTGTCGGTAAAATCATTACCTTTAAGGTAATGAAAAGAGGTGTCCATGCAATGGAATGATGACGGTGTGACGTTCCGTAAACTGGCCGTTTTCCTGGCGTTTATGCACTATCAGACCTTGCCTGAGGTGGCACAGGCCATGGGGCTGAGTGTTGTCAGTGTGCATCGGGCCTTGCATTCGCTGGAAGAGGCATTGGGCTGCCGGTTGTTTGCCCGCCAGGGTCGGCAACTGGTGGCGCTGGATACGGCGCATCAGCTGGTGCCGTTTGCCCAGCGCAGCCTTGCGGAGTGCCAACGGGGTATTCAGCGTGTGCGTGATGTGGCGGGGCAGATGACCCCGCGTTTGCGTCTGGGGTGTCTGTATTCGTTGACATTGCACAGTATTCCCAAGCTCATCAT